>CATJZR010000092.1 GCA_949745625.1 uncultured Eubacteriales bacterium
AATTACGCGGAAAGCTTCTTTCTGCCCTTGTCTCTTCTTCTCTTCAATACCTTTCTGCCTGCTTTGGAAGCCATTCTTTTTCTGAAACCGTGTACCTTGCTTCTCTGTCTCTTTTTCGGTTGATAGGTTCTTTTCATCGATATACTCCTTTTTTGTAATTATAACCTAAATAAAAATACATTATTAACTGCGCTTTTGTCAAGCGTTATTCATTGTCCTGACGGGTAAAATGAGATACAGCCTGTCCTTATTGACCTCGTTTTCGCAGATAAACGGCTGTATCTGGCTGTTGAACGCCAGCACTATTTTATCCTCGTTAAGCGCGTTGACCGCCTCTATGATGAACTTGGAATTCATTGCAATCTTAACGTCCTTGCCTTCTGTCTCGGCTTTGACAGGCTCCTGCACGCTTCCTATTTCGGAATTAGAAGAAATTTCTATCTTGTCCGAGGTAATATCGAAGATAATAAGACTGTTTTTATCGTTTCTTACAAGTATTGCCGCACGCTCGATACTTTCCTTCAACGCCTTTTTGTCCACATTGACCTTAGTTGTGAAGTCCTTGGGGATAATGTTTTCCTTTTTTATAAAGTCTCCGTTGTACAGGCGCGAAGTCAGTACGGTGTCGTCTACTTCGACGAGTATTCTGCCCTTCTGTACGAAAATTTCCGTTTCACCCTCGCCGTCAATCATTTTTTCTATTTCGGACAGCGTTCTCGCGGGGCAGACAATATCCATATCACCCGTAGAGGAAATAAGCGTTCCGTGCGCCGTGGCAAGACGGAAACCGTCAAGCGCGGTCACGCAAAGCTCTTTATCCTTTATAAGAAACTGGCACCCTTTTAAAATGGGGCGCGAATCGTCACCGGCGCAGCAGAAAGAGGTCGAGTTTATAAACCTCTTAAGGTCGGCCGTTTTAAGGCGGAAGCTGCTTTCGTTGATGTCGGTGTCTATTTTGGGGAAATCCGCCGCCGAAAGAACCTGCATTTCGGTCTGAGAATCGGCGTAGACGATAGTCATTTTCTTATCATCCGAGGAAAGAGTAAGCTGCGCCCCTTCCAGCTTTTTAATAAAGTCGGAAAAATATCTGCCCGGCACGCAAACGTCGCCTTCCTCGTAAATATCGGCTTTTATGGTTTTCTGGATAGAAATTTCGCCGTCTGTCGCAAGTACGGTAAGCCTATCGTTCCTTGCCGTAATCTTGATACATTCGAGTACGGGGGTTACGGTTTTTGTTGCGCACGCTTTGACTACTTTAAGCACCGCGTCGGATAAATCGATACCTTCACAAACAACTTTCATACAATTTCTTCCTTGATGTTTTTATTTATTATATTAAAATATTAATTAAGTATAAGTATTTAGTAGGGACGGTGGAAATGTTGATAAATACCCGCCGTGCGCCCTCCTTTCCTATAACATAATTATATAATAACAAAAACGCCCCGAAAAAGCAACAAAATCACCCCTCGTTGGTGTGGAAAAATAATAAAATTTGTGTTAACGGTTTTGTTGACAGTTTGAGGAAGAGTGGATAAAAAACAGGCGTTGCGCTCTCAGCCTCGCACTCGTTTACTATGTGCGAGGGTGTTATACACAAATTAACAGCATTGTGGAAAAAATACGACTGCCGCTTGTGGTTTTTAAAATTATCTGATATAATATAAATATGGATAAGGATAAGTATCTCGACGCTATAAAAAACACGCGCCGCGAATGGTATGAAAAATTTGCGGCTCTTTTGCTCGATTACAATAAAATTTGTAATTTAACATCGGTTACCGACGAAAAAGGCGTTATTTACAAACATTTTTACGACAGTATTGCGGGCGAGGGGTTAATTCCTTTCGGTGCTACGGTGGTTGAAATAGGCTCGGGCGGGGGGTTCCCGTCTATACCGCTTGCGATTTTGAGGGAGGATTTGAAGTTCACCCTTATCGAAAGCACAGCAAAAAAATGCAGATTTCTACAAACCGCTGTGGACAGCTTGTCCTTAAAATGTGTACAAGTTAAAAATATCCGCGCCGAAGAGGGGGCGCATAGCGATTGCATGCGCGAAAAATACGATTGTGCGGTGGCGCGTGCGGTGGCGCAGCTGAATACTCTTTGCGAATACTGCCTGCCGTTCGTCAAGGTGGGCGGCAGATTTATCGCCTACAAAGGTGACGCCGCAGAGGAAATCGACGGGGCGGGTAATGCGGTCCGTCTGTTAGGCGGGGAAATAGAGAAAACCGTCGGATACGAACTGCCCGAGGGCTTTGGGCGGAGGACGCTCGTCGTAATTAAAAAAGTCAAGCCCACGCCGCCGAATTATCCCCGCGGACAGGGCAAAGAGAGGAAGCAGCCGCTATGAAGACCTGCGCGTTTACGGGGCATCGCGTACTTGCGGGAACGGACTACGACGCACACCTGCTTGAAAGGGTGGTTGCCGACCTATCCGCAGCAGGCGTAACGCGGTTTTTATGCGGAATGGCGGTCGGCTTCGATATGGAAGCGGCAAGGGCTGTTGTCACTCTTAAGGAAAAGCGAAGCGTCGAGCTAGTCGCCTGCTTGCCGTGCGCAAATCAGTCGGAAAGGTTTTCGCAAAAAAACAAGCTGCTCTACGATAATATTTTAAAACTCTGCGACGAAAGGGTGATTTTGCAGGAACGGTACACCGACGGGTGTATGCAGCGGCGCGATCGCTACATGGTAGACAACTGCGACGTGCTTGTCTGCTTTTTGAGAAGAAACAGCGGCGGAACCTACTACACCGTAAAGTACGCCGAGAGGTCGGGTAAAAAAATAATACAATTATAAAAAGCGCAAACCGTTCGGGTTTGCGCTTTTTTAAAGCACGTTTTTGAAGGCGTTGACGTTCTGAATATAGTCGAGCACAAAGGAAGTGACTCCTTCCGCTATTATTTCCGACATTTTATAGACGACGTTCAGCCTCGTAGCGGAAAACAGCGAGTAGTTGAAAACCGACTGCTCGGCGATAATTCCCATTATCGAGACGTCGCCGACCTTGTTCAGTCGCTTGTTTGCACCGCTGCCCGGACGTAACGCCCTTCTTGCCACTTTTATCAGTCCTATGTCACCTGCGTTGCCGACGGCGGCGTCGATTGCGATAATCGGGCTGTCGGGGTGGGTGAATGCCAAAAAGTCGTTCATGTACTTTACTTCGTGCGCGGTGATGGGCTTTGCAAGAGTGCCGTAAACGTAGCAGTTTAGTCCCGCAAGGGCCTGCTTCAACTTTGTCCCCGTAACGGGACCCAGACTGTCGCCGACGGAAAGGTCGCTGCCTACACATAAAATGACGGGAGCGGAACCTGCCGGCGTGGTCTTTTTCAATGCAAGGCAAATGCCGCTTGCAGCAAGGGAATTATATAAGTTAAACGAGTAATCCATTAGTCACCTCGAAGCCGTTATGATAATTTGGTTATTGACCTATACTTAATAAAATATAATAGTATTTGAAAAAATGTGATTTAAAAAGCGAAAAACTTACACAAAATATATTTAAAAAGCAAGACAAACGGTATTCCGTGATTATCTCTCGTAATCGTTATCCACTTTTTTATTAACATATCAACATTTATTTGTCCACAAACCCACAAAACAACGCGCTTCACGTTTCACGTGAAACATATTATAGGCAAAAAAATTTGGCTGAAAGTTTCACATGAAACATTTTCAATACAAAATCTACGGTAGCGCACTGCCTGTTTTTGCTGAAAAACGCGAAAAGGCACGTCGGGAATAAGTGAAAAAACGATAAAATTTGCGTGATATATATAATAAAGGTATTGTAAACGCTTGAAAAGGCGTTTAAATTATGTTAAAATTACTATTGTTAAAATAATTTTAAGGAGATTGCTTTGAACAAGAAAGGAAAAATCATAACATGGTCAATCGTCCTTCTGCTGATTGCGGCGGTAACGGTAATCGTGGCTACGCAGCTTATGAACGGCGGGGCGAAGAAGCTTGACCGAACGCAGTTCCAACAGTACGTTGAGAACACGCAGTACTTTAAAGAGGACGGCACGCCCAACGAAAAGGACGGCAAAATCGTCAGTATCGAAGACGGCGAAGTCCTTGACGGCTACAAGGTCAAGGACGGCAAAATCGTCACCGACGACGAGCACGAGCTTGTGCTTCCCGTCATCTGGAAGGTTCAGACCGACGGCTACGAATATTCGGGTTTCGTCAAAAATTCCAAGGGAAGCCTCGTGCGGGCTTACTTCTGCTACGGACCTTCGCCGTACGGAATGGAAAGCTGGGACTCGCCCACCTTCGAGAGGTGGCAGAGCTGGGGTGTTTCTATCGAACAGGGAAATCCCAACTCGGGCAGCTGGGTTTCGACTGCGTTCTCTGTATTAATGATAGTAATAATGTGCGTGGTCTTCTTCCTTATTCTCCGCTCGTCTATGGGCGGTGCGGGCAAGGTGATGAGCTTTGCAAAGACGAAAGCACGCGTATCCACCAATATTAAGGTTAGGTTTTCCGACGTGGCGGGTGCTGAGGAAGAAAAGGTCGAGCTTGCGGAAATAGTCGAATTTCTCAAACAGCCCAAAAAGTTCTCCGACCTCGGAGCGAAAATCCCCAAGGGCGTTCTTTTAATCGGCCCTCCGGGAACGGGAAAAACGCTTTTTGCCAAGGCTGTTGCGGGCGAAGCGGGCGTGCCGTTCTTCTCGGTTTCGGGCTCCGATTTCGTTGAAATGTACGTCGGCGTCGGTGCCTCGCGTGTACGCGACTTGTTTGAAATGGCTAAAAAGAACCAGCCCTGCATAATTTTCATTGACGAAATCGACGCAGTGGGCAGGCATAGAGGTGCGGGCCTCGGCGGTGGCAACGACGAACGCGAGCAGACCCTCAACCAGATACTCGTCCAGATGGACGGCTTCGAGGCAAACGAGGGCGTAATAGTAGTTGCGGCGACCAACCGTGCCGACATTCTCGATCCTGCACTTACCCGTCCGGGCAGATTTGACAGGCAGGTTTACGTCAACCTTCCCGACGTCAAGGGCAGGGAACAGATTTTGAAGGTACACG
>CATJZR010000093.1 GCA_949745625.1 uncultured Eubacteriales bacterium
AGATTAGCGCGAATAGCTTCTATAAGCCTTTTTTCCGCCGCGACCTTAGTATCCTTGGCAACCTTAGTGCATACGGACGTTCCGTATAATTTAGCAAGGTCCTCCACGAGGTTTTTGAGGTGCACGGTATCAAGAATATTGGTTGAACCGCAAAGTTCTTCGGTAGTAGTTTGTTTAACGGTGGGTTCCGTTATATTGAGGGTATCTTCCATAAAACAAATTCTCCTTTATATATATTTATGCCGCTACTCCATTGAAGTTGACTTATTAATTTTAAATTTATAAGCCTAAAACGATTTCAATATTTACCACTGACAGTAAAAAAGAAAAGGTCTCGCCTTTTCGGAGACCTCTTCTTAATTGTTGAAATTAAATGCTTTAAATTCGCCGTCGTCATTCACAACTTTATCTTCTTTCTTCTTTTTCTTACGGAAAATAAGAAAAGTCCAGAATAACGTATCGTAATGATTGAACATACTCTCCACTTCCTTTCATTTTAAGACGCAACCAAAGTGTTAATTTCGTGTTAATTAACATTGGTTTTCACATCTTTGTAATAACATTATATGCAGAGAGTATTTAAAGTCAAGAATATAATGAAAATTTTTTGTTAAATTGTTAATTGTCAACAATTTTCATATTGTAAGGCGTAAACAGGCAAATTTTTAACATAAGCCGAAAACATCAATCACTACATACTTTTTAACCGAAAGCAAGCCCTTGTGTCAGTATTTTTCAACCGTAAAAAGACGGAAAAACTGCGCGCAATCCTCCACCCAGCGGGCATTTTTTTTGTAAGCTGCACACTCGCTGTTCACCTCGAAATCGCATATTGAACTGCCGTGGTTTGTCTCGGGATAGACATGCAGCTCGTAACTGATATTCTTTTGTGCAAGCGCCAAAGCGAAATGTATGGAATTGCTTGCGGGCACGACGCTGTCTTGAGCCGTCGTCCATATAAACGCGGGCGGCGTTTGCTCCGAAACCGCCTCGTCAAGGTTAAGACGGGGCAGAATTTTACGCTGCTCTTCCTCGGAATAACCCGAAAGCAGATACTCGAAGCTGCGCGTATGCCTCAGCTTAGAAGATATTACGGGATACGACAAACCGACCGCTGTCGGCTTGCAATCCAACCGTTCGCCAGTGATTTGCAGAATATTCTCATGTTCTACCGCAAGATTTGCGGCAAGATGCCCGCCCGCCGAAAAGCCCAGTACAAAAATCTCGTCTTTGTTGACGTGGTATTCGGCGCAGTTATTTTTGATATAGTCTACCGCAGCGGCAAGCTCGTGCAGCTGCTCGGGATATCGGACGCCGTCGTGCACGGTCAGGTATTCGAGTACGAAGGTCTGAAACCCTCTTGCCAAAAACTGACAGGCGACGTTGGCTCCCTCGCGTTTGCTGACGTGTTCGTACCCACCGCCCGGCAGAACAATAACGGCAGGGCGCTTCCACGAGCGTTCATCGCCCGTAGGACAGTCTATCGTATACGCACCGAGTGTACCGCCCGCTACCTTATAATATTTTTTTAATTCTATGCAAATTTTCATTCCTTATACCCCTTGGGGTTCATGCTCTGCCATTTCCATAGCGACGCGCACATATCGTCAATACCGTACGCCGCCTGCCAACCGAGCTCTTTTTTCGCCTTGCCGGCATCGGCATAGCATGCCGCTATGTCGCCTGCCCTTCTCGGCTTGATTACATAAGGCAGCTTATGCCCGCACGCCTTTTCAAACGCGTGAATTACGTCCAAAACGGAATAACCTATGCCCGTACCGAGGTTATAGACGAACACTCCGCTGCTTTTTACGTTTTCTATTGCCGCTACGTGCCCCAAAGCAAGGTCTACTACGTGAATATAGTCGCGTACGCCCGTTCCGTCCGGCGTGGGATAGTCGTTGCCGAAAACGCCAACCTCTTTAAGCTCGCCCACGGCAACCTTGGCAATATAGGGCGTCAGATTGTTGGGTATACCCTGAGGGTCCTCACCGATAAGTCCGCTACTATGCGCGCCGACGGGATTGAAATACCTTAACAGTATGACCGTCCAGCCGTTATCCGAAGCGTACAGGTCGGACAGTATTCTTTCTTGAAACAGCTTGCTAGTGCCGTACGGGTTTGTCGTTCCACCGATTGCGCAATCTTCTGTAAGCGGCAGCACCTCGGGGTCGCCGTAAACGGTAGCCGACGACGAAAAGACTAATTTTTTACACCCGTGCTTTGCCATAACGTCTACAAGCGCAAGTGTTCCGCCGATATTGTTATCATAATATTCTATCGGCTTTGCGCAGCTTTCGCCGACAGCTTTAAGCCCCGCAAAATGAATTACGCAACCTATTGTATTTTCTGTAAATATTTTTTCAAGCAGCGCTTTATCGCGCACATCGCCCTCATACAACTTTACTTCCTTGCCCGTAATTTTTTTAACCCTTTCAATACTCTTGGGACTGGAATTATAAAAGTTGTCGATTACCGCTACCTCATAACCTTTTTCGAGAAGCTCGACACAAGTATGCGTGCCAATATAGCCGGCTCCGCCCGTAACTAAAATTTTCATTAGGTTCTCCTTAATTTAATCATATATTAATGTTATTACAATTTTTGAAAATTGTCAACGGCAGACAAAGCGGCGATTTATTAAAATCGCCGCTTTTAGTATTATTTTACTTTAATTTCAGCAAGTACGGCTTGCTTTACCGAGCCCTTAACCGTAGTTATTTTTGCGCTTACAATACAGTCGGTCTGAATATTGAAAAGCTGCAATGTAGCCGCGCTTTGGTTTTCAATCGCCCGTCCGTTAATATACCAGACGATATTTTTTATGTCCGCATCTGCTTCAAGCACAATTTCGTAGCCGTTGCCGCGACTTACGGTCGCCTTTTCCTCGGCGTTGAACAACGCAAAATCGGGGCTTATTTTATAACTTCCGTCAAGTTTAATACTGCCCGTGCCTTTCCAGCCGTCGTCGCTGTCCTGCACGGACACGCTTATGCCGGACAAAGTCGTTCCGCCCGTTAATTCCAACATATAGAACGGAATTACGAACTCACAAAGATTATCACTGTATTTTACGCTCAAACCAGCGTGTCCGGTTTTGTCGTCATGATTGAAATAAATGAATCCGTTTGACTGCCTATACAGCCAGTACGTCTGTCCGTTATCCTCGTTTTTTGCGCGAAAGTTGAATACGGGAGCTTTTGCACCGTGCGGAACATCCGCCATTATGTAAAGATTGTCCTCGTCGCATTTTGCATACAGTCGGTATTGACCGTTGTCGGCAAGCAAATCGCCGTCGGTCCACTCGCCGTCCGAAATAATGCCGTCTATAACAGTTTTTCCGCCGAGCGAGTATAAGTGCGCGGGCTTTAAATCTTTACCTGCTTCACCGATACCGTTGTCACAGATATTTTCCACGGAAGCCGTAATTTCCACGCAACCGAGATAATTTGCGCCCAGAGCTTCATTCCAAACGTCATTGCTTGCAAAACGCACGGAACGAAAGCCGTACTGCGACAGTGAGTTTACACCAACAGTGCTTTTAAAGTAAACCTTCCACTCGCCCGCTTCCATTAATGCAGGAAGCTTTATATCAAGTTCACTTTTTACGGTACTGCCGGAATACCACCCGGCGGGATTGAGCCCGACGCTTGTATTTACGAATTTACCGTCCTTTTCTAAAATAATTTCGCAGTTCTGCTTCTTTACGGGATTTGCAAAGCCATTATTTTTTACGGTAAACGAAAATTTCAAATTTCCGCCACGTTCAACAGTCTTCGGGAAAGTGCTTTCGGTAAGCACGAAACGGTACCCCAGATGGTCGCGTATAAACTGAAATACGTTTTGACCGTAATAAGAGGAATTGTCGAATCCCGAAACGTCGTACTTTTTATCGAAAACGTAATCCTTGTAAAGCTCGAAGATATTGCCGTTTATATAGCTTAAATGCGTTTTATACATCTCGGGTATGCAGTTTTCCGGAAGATAAGCGTCGTATTTCTTGGCAAATTCGATATTGCCCGAAAACTCGCCCCCGAAGTAAGCCGAGGTTTGGTTTGAAAGCCACTGCGTTTCAATTTCACGGTTTGCATAAGTACCGAGGTCGGTATCAGACCCCATATAGCCGTCGTTATAAAGTCCGACGCGGGCTGCATCGCTTCCCTGCTCCGCCTTGAAATCCGAAAGCGCGCTCCGCTCTATTCCTACGTATTTTGCAAACGTGTCCGGCGTGCGCACGGTCACGGGAATAGGCGCGGGAACACAATCAAGCATAGCTTCAAGAAGCCTTGCCTTATATTCGACGGACGTATATTTTCCGCCGTGCTGTTCGCCCCATTTACCCACGAAACCGCTCTCGACGAACGCTAAAATGTCCTTATAATCCTCCAGAATTCCGCTTTGCTTTATCTGCAAGATATGCTTCAATACCTGTTCAAAAGTGGCGGGCTCGGGATTTTCCTTGCCGTTTTCGTCATATCTGAAACGGACTGCAATCATCGAACCGTTGTTCAGACAATTTTCAAAAGTCGCCCTAAGCGCCGTAAAAAATTGCGCGTCCAAATCATAATCAATATTTTTTCCGTTCGCGCCTGAGGAAAATGGACTTAAATCGATAAAAAACAGTACTATATCGCCTTGTTTATCGTGCGGTTTCGAGCTGCCGACGGCGGTATGGAACCAATCCGTAGTGGTATAGCCTATGCCGGGGTTGGATATCGTACCGACGTGCTCGGCAAATTTAAAAACTCGGGTATCCCCTCTTTCCTCAACTTCGTTTTCACCGCCGTTTTTATCGCCGCAGGCGGTAAAAAGAGTACAGAATAAACCGACCAAAAGTATTAACGGTATTAAAAATTTGAAACTAAGCTTTGACATAATATTCACTCAAAAATTCCGATAAGTCTCCGTCAAACCGTTCAACCGAAACGAGTGAGTATTCCTTATCCTCGTCGGCTTCGACCGCATCTGCGGCAACGGTAAACGAATCTTTAAAAATTTGTATATCGACTCTATATTTATTAAGCCTTGCCTGAACACCAATGCATTTATATCCGATTGACCAATCAATATGAATTTCTATAGAATACAGTCCGAATTTTTCCAAATGCGCTGCAAGTGTTCCGTCCAACCACTCGCCAAGCAAAAAATCGAAGGCGTCCCGATTTTGCTTGGTACTCAAATAATTTTTGACCTTCGTCCGCTTATTTTTAAAAATATTCATGCTGTTTGTTTATTTCATTATATTTTAGTACTGCAATTTTACCAAACCGTATTTACCGTGTCAAGAATATATACGCATGTGCAGTCCGTATTTACCAAAAACAAGCTCCGACAAAGTATGTCGGAGCTTGTTTCTGGAGCTAATAGCCGGATTCGAACCGGCGACCTGCTGATTACGAATCAGCTGCTCTACCAGCTGAGCCATATTAGCGAATAACATTATTATAACAAAAATTTGAAAATTTGCAAGCAATTTTACTGTTATAATCAAATATTTATTATGGAAATGAAATATCATATAATATGGTTAAAAAAGGCTTATCTATGCAAATGTTTTTTGCTCTTGCCGCTATTGTTACTGCAACGGTTATTATTTGCCTTTACACCGCAACCTGCTCAGGCGGTAAGCTCGATTTCAAGGCAACATACTACTTCGTATGTTACAGAATGACCGACAACGCAATTTCAGCCGACGCGATTTCCAAAACCGTTTCAAGCTACGGCGGCGCGGGCTACATTTTGCCGCACGGCGGTAATTATTACGTTACTCTTTCCTGCTATTACAAGAGCAGCGAAGCCGATTCTGTTTGCGCGAACCTTAAAGAACGGGATTTGGATTGTTCAGTTCTGAAAATAGAAACCAAGCAGTACCGTCTGCAGGGCAGCAACGCAAAGAAAAACGAGCAGCTTTACTTGGGAAACCTTAAAACACTGAATTCGCTTTCCGCGCTTGCTTACGAATGTGCGAATGGACTGGATACCGGCTCTCTTTCACAGAGCAAGGCAAAACAGCTGCTTACCTCCATTACAGACTCGCTGAGCGGATTGCTGAAAAACAACCCCTCCAACTGCTTTACGCAAATTCTGCAATCCGCCGTAGAGGAATGTAAAAACTTAAGCGGCGGTTTTCTGCTGTCGAAAAATATGCGGTATATTCAAATCGCGCTTGCCGACAGAATTATCAACGCAGAACTCAATTAATTTTTAAAAAAGGAAGTAAATTCCAAAATTCTGCACATCATACGGATATGAACAGAAATTATCACGCCTATTGCGCCATGCTGCTGGCGTTTGTGCTTATTCTGGTAATGTGCAGTCAAATCTTTAACGGCGGAGACGTGTTCGCGGACACGGAAAAGTCCGTTTACCTGACCTTTGACGATGGTCCCAGCGACCGAGTCACGCCTAAAATTCTCGACGTGCTTAAAGAAGAAAACGTCAAAGCAACCTTCTTTATTGTAGGCACAGCCGCTGAAAGCAGAAGATATTTATTAGAGCGCGAGATTGCCGAGGGACACACCGTTGCCGTGCATTCTTATTCGCACAAATACGGGCACATTTACGCTTCGCCCGAAAACCTTATAGACGATATTGACAAATGCAATAAAATTATTAAGGAGGTTACAGGCAGCTACACCAACGTGTACCGCTTCCCCGGCGGCAGCTACGGACTGAGCGACAAACTGGTTTCGGCCGTAAAGGCGCACGGCATGAAGTGCGTGGATTGGAACGCCTCGGTCTGCGACGCAGAATACTATTCCGCCCCGCCCGAAATTCTGTATAAAAGCGCCATCGATACATCTAAGGGGCGCGATACCGTAGTGCTTCTTGCGCACGATTCGACAACAAAGACCACTACCGCAAAAGCACTGAAAAACATAATCAGATATTTCAAGGAACAGAAATACGCGTTTAAAACCTTTTAAAACAAACCGCGCAGCCCAAAGGCTTGCGCGGTTAAATTATTTTTTGAAGAGTAAAATTTACCTTATCGCACGAGGTGAGCACGTATTCTATTCCGTCCTTAACACTGCGGAAGGGAAAAAACATTTCGCCGTGGATATGCCCGAAAACCACTTTTTCGACTGCGTTTTCGGCAAACAGCTTAGTAAAAGCAGTATCGGGCGATTTCACCGAAAACGGCGGATAATGAATCATTGCGATAACCCTGTCGCCGTCGCCACGGATTTTTTCGACCTCTTTAAAGCAGAGTTTGAACCTTTCGGCTTCCCTTAAATAAAGCTTTTCGTCATGCTCGGAATAGTCCGAGCTACCCGGGCATGCCCACCCGCGAGAGCCGCAAATTATCACGTTGCCAAACCGCACGCAATCGTTTTGAAGAAAGTAAAAGCTGCCGTCCGGCGCGGCGCGGCGAAGCTTGGTTATTCCGTTCCACCAGTAGTCGTGATTGCCGCGTATAAACACCTTTCTGCCTTTCAGTCCGCTTAGCGACTGCAAATCGAACAACCCTTCTTCAAGGTCAGTACCCCAGCTTATATCGCCGCAGATGAGCACCACATCATCGTCGGTAACCTTGCTTTGCCAGTCAGATTTAATTTTTTCTAAGTGATTTTCCCAGCCTGCGCCGAACACGTCCATGGGCTTATCGGCTTTTCCCGAAAGGTGCAAATCGCTTATTGAAAATATTTGCATATTTATATTATAACACACTTTTATTGTATTTTAAAGCGTTTTGGGGGCGAAATAGGGTGATTATGTCACACATAATACTATAAATAAGGCAAATTTAAAGGCGAAGCTTGCGCTTCGCCTTTGATTTATTGCTTTGAGCATGTTTTACCCTGGGGATATAGCGGCAGTTCGAAGAACCCGGTGCATACTTCCTGCGAGTAGTCCTGCGCGGGAGGTATTGCACAATAGCCGTAGCTGGGCACAAGAATTTCCACGTCGATTGCGACCTTTAAAATCGTCGTCAGGCAGACATTTACAGAGAACGTATTGCCGTCGGGATTGAACGAACCCTCCGCGCAAACGGCGCTTACCTCCGCAGTGATATTGTAGGGCATAATCGACGGAGCGGGAACGAAAAGCAATACGTCGTGCGAAACCGTTATCGTCGCGTTTGCAACTCCCTCCGTTCCGTTTGCATCGGTGTAGGCAACCTCGACGGGGATACCGACCGTCGCCTGCACTCTTGCGCAGCCGGGCTTGTCGGCAAGCCTTTCGACGTTGAGATTCGTTATTACTCCTGCGGACTGTGTAGACCGCGCACTTATGAAGGTTAAGGGATATGTAGGGTCGCCGGGTACGTTGTCGGTGAGAGTTAAGGTATAGTTTTCTATTTGAATCTGCTTAATGCAGGCATCGAATATTTTTTGCGCCTGAATGCACACCTTTTCACACAGCCCGTTTAAGGGATTGCCGCTGATTGTGCCGGGACATTTATCCGAGTGAAAATTTGAAAAGAATGACATTTTGACCTCCGTTGTTTCTTTTCTCCGCGTCGTAAACGCGAATTTCTTTAATATATTATATGTCACGCTTTTGCAGTGCGTTAAATACGCGCATTATTTTTTCGGTACAAATATTTTACAGGTAGGGTATACGGGTTTGCCGCCGTTTATACGTTTTAAGCTGTTTTCGTCTGCGCCGTATTTTGCGGCGAGAGTGCGATAACTGTCGCCGACGCCCGCGCTTATTCTTACCAGCCGCTCCGCCTCAACGGATACGACCATTCCCGCAAACGCCTGCCCGAACACGGGCGTGTTCAGCTCCGCCTCCACTTCCCCCGCGCTTTGTCCGCGCTTTATTTTAAAATATCTGCTTCTGTCTGTAATCAGCGTAAACATTTTATAATATTATACGCAGACTAATTCAAATACGTTCATAATCCGGACAAGAATTTTGTAGAATAATATAAAATGAAGCAGAACATCTACAAATCGGCGGCAATAGTGACCGTATTTTCTACGATAGAAAAAATGATGAGCTTTTTCTACCGCGTAGTGCTTTCACGCATTATCGGCGCGGAAGGCATAGGCATTTATCAGATTTGTCTTTCAGTTTTCGCGGTATTTCTGACGGCTGCGTCAAGCGGTATTCCCGTAACCGTATCCCGTCTTATGGCAAAAAACAACGCGGTGAACGACGTGCGCGGCAAGCACGCAGCGGTCACCGCGGGCGTCGTTGGCACCCTGCTGTTCACCATTCCTATTGCAATACTGCTGTTTTTCGGCAGAAACGCATTGGGTTTCCTTTTCTCCGACGACAGATGCACCGATATTTTTCTTTTGCTTTTGCCGGGACTTATTCTTACCTCCATTTACGCGGTAATGCGCGGCTCATTCTGGGGAAACAGGCAATTCGTGCCGTACAGCGTTATCGAGCTTTTGGAAGACGCGGTAATGGTAATACTCGGCTGCGTGCTTGTCTACGGCGTTACCGACCCCGTTCTCGGCGCGCGCAGGGCAACGATTGCCGTTGCTGTTTCGTACGTTTTTTCATTCTGCGTTTCACTGTTCTGGTACTTCCATAAGGGCGGAAAATTCGTCAACCCGAAGCGGCAGCTGAAACCGCTGTTTTCGGCATCCATGCCCATTACCGCAATGCGCACCTCCACTTCGCTGCTCAATTCCGTGGTTGCGGTGCTGCTGCCCCTTCTTTTGATGAAAGCTTACGGGCTTGACAATTCCGAGGCGATAAGTCTTTACGGAATTGCGATAGGAATGAGTTTGCCTATTCTGTTTATCCCTTCGGCGCTTATCGGCTCTATTTCAGTGGTTGTCGCGCCCGAGCTTTCAGAAAATTTTTACAGAAAAAAGACGGCTCAGGTAAAATTCGACGTTGAAAAATCTATAAAGGCTGCTGTATTTATTGCCACTCTTTTGGTGCCGATACTTTTCGTGCTCGGCGACGAGATAGGCGAATTTCTATATTCCAACGAAATGAGCGGACAGATAGTGCAAAGATGCTCGTTTATGCTTATACCGATGTGTGTAACCATGATTACCACGACCGTACTCAACTCGATGAACCGCGAGAAAAGAACGCTTATACATTTTCTTATAGGCGCGGCGGCTATGATAATAAGCATAGTGTCGCTTACCCGCTTCGTCGGTGTATATTCGTATATGATAGGACTTGCGGCAAGCTTCCTTATTACTGGCACGCTAAACCTTATACTGCTTAAAAAAACAATTAAGGACCTCAAATATTTAAAATATTCCGCTCATGCTCTTATAGTGACCTTTTCCTCCTGCGCGTTCGGAATACTACTTGACGGCATTATTTCGCATTACGTTGCCGAAGTTTGGCAGATAGTAATTTGCGCGGTTGCCTGTACTCTGTTCAGCGGCGCTTTCCTCTACTGCCTTGAAATGTTTACGTTCAGACCGTTTAAACGGCTTATTTCGAAGAGCTGACCGTCTGCAAAAGCAGCTTTACCGACAGCGCAACCAAAAATGCGCCGAAAAGCTTTTTAAGAATTTCAGACGGCAGCAACGCCGCGGCAAAACCTGCGGCGACCGAGGTCACAACCGCAGGTACGACTATAAAAGACAGTCCATCCGTTTTTAACAGTCCGTTCTTTTTATGGACGCCCAGCGTAAACAGCGCCATAGGCAGAAAGGCGATTAAGTTGGTTGCCTGCGCAACGTGCTGGTCGACGCCGAAAATTATCGTAAGCGCGGGTATAAGAATTGTGCCGCCGCCCATTCCCATTCCGCCGATAAGCCCAGAAAAAAAGCCAGCCGCCAGATAGAGAATAAAACTCAAAACAGCATCCTTATTCCTGCAGCGAACATTATCGCAAGAAAAATGTAATTGACCGCAGTTACAGAAAATTTAGATAGAAAATATGCCCCGAGAAACCCGCCCGCAACCGTACCCAAGGCTGCGGGTATTATTACATCCGTCACGGCGTAGCCGTTGATTATATAAATAATAGCACTTGCGGCACAGACGGGCGCAATGACGAAAATTGCCGTCGCATGGGACTGTTTGTCACCGTAGCCAAGCATTTTTGCCAACAGCGGAACCGCCACCATACCTCCTCCGCCGCCGAATATTCCGTTTACCGCGCCCGTGAGCGCACCCGCCGTAACGCGTTTAACAAAATTACGCTGTATTTTCATTATAATAAAAGTATTATTTGCATTTTATATAAAAAAATTTGCATTGAACGCTTTAAATGCTTGATTAAAATTGCCGTTTATATTAAAATAAACAAGTACAATTATTTTGAAGGATAATGCAAAAATGTCAAAACACAACTACAAAAAAAGCAGATTAAAGTACGTATTCCTCGCGTTCACCTGCGCTACGGCGTTCGCGTTCTCGGGGCTGGCGTCTGCCTGCGGGAATGACGAGGATAAGGAAAAGGATAAAACTACCACCAAGGAAGATACTCAGCTTCTTAAAAACGGTAATTTCGAGTTTTTCACTATTCCCGAAAAGAAAGAGGACGGCAACGAGCCCGAGTATCTTATCAAGTCACCCGAAAACTGGTCGCACGGCGGCACTAATTCGTATACGATGTCGGGTATAATCAGCACATCCAAGACTTCCTGGGATAAAATTTCCGCCGATACTCTTGCCGATACACTTGATTATAACAATAAGCTCGACTCTTCCGCATCAAACTATCTCAGCGAATACGTCGACTACAACGGAATGAAGTCGTCCGACATATTCTATAAAAACCAGTTCGAGGCTTTGAGAGAGGATGATGACTTTGGCGAAGACGAAACTCCCGACCCCAACCGTAAGGACAGAATAGAAAACCCCGGCACGCACTACAACGTGACAGAAAAAGACGGAAAGCTTTACACCGACGGCGGAAACGGCAAAGAGGTTTTTGTAAACGACAAGGGCGAATACTTCCTCGAATACGACGATAAGAAGGACGAGTACAAGCAGCCTATTTCAAATATCCTTATGCTGCACAACTACGCTACAACCCACAACGGCATTGCACAGAACTACTCCTCCGTGGAAATCGAGTTGCCCGCGAACACCGCAGCTGAAATTTCGGTCTGGGTAAAGACCTCGTACCTCAAATTCAGTCAAGGCAAAGAGGTTTCGCAGGACAGGGGCGCAAATATTTCGGTTACGCAAACCGTAGGCAGCTCCACCCTCGACAAATTCAGCATATCTTCCATCAACACCGAAAAGCTTATCAAAGAAAAAGCCGCGGAAGATAAATACAACGGTTGGGTTGAGTACACAGTTTACGTAAACGCTTGCGACTTCGCTTCAAGCAAGATTAAGCTTGAACTCGGACTCGGCGAAACGGGATACACCACCGAAGGCTACGCGTTCTTCGACGATGTTAGCGTTACCAAGTACGCCTCACTCGACCAAGAGGGATGCTCCTTCTTAGAAAACGAGGACAAGCTTACGGATACTACCGTCAACCTTTCGACCGACGCAAGCGAGAAGGTTTTCAAAGCAGACAGCTACGTCAGGAACGACAAGCCCGTCGATAAGCGCAATTCCGAGGACTTCCACTACTATATCGACCTCGCTTCCGAGTATCTCGATTACGGCGATAGCGAAAACACCTATTCCCCAGTTTCGTTCAAAGGCGTTGCAAATCTTAAAGCGGGCTACACCGTAGACGAAAACAACTACGTTTCGTCGAAATCGCCCATAACGGACGTTAAAAAGGTCGGATTTACCGACAGTAACCTTATTGCAGTCGACGACAAGTGGCGCCTGCCTTTCAAGTCGTCGCTTAAAACCAACGAGGATTTACTCGCTTACGTAACTACCAACTCGCAGCCGTTCACCCAGTCTCAGACCGAGTACTACAGCAAGCTGAACGAAGCGCTTAAAGGCGCGGAATCGTTGCCCAAGAACGTAGGCTCGCAGGACAATATGCTTGTTATGCTGTCCGCTTACGGCGCAGCGTACACCGCTTCCTTCGATTTGACGGTACCCGCAGAGGGATATCAGATTGTATCGTTCTGGGTAAAGACTTCGGATATGAGCGGAAGCACGGCGGCAACCGTTTCCATTACACAAAAGAACAATGACGAAAACAACGCCAAGTTCACGCTTGACACTACCGGCAAGGCCACCGACGTCGGCGACAAGGACAGCGAGAAGGACATTTTCGACGGCTGGGTACAATGCTTCTTCTTCGTAAAGAACGAAATAGAAAACCCCGCGGACTTCACGGTTGAACTCAGCTTCGGCAATACGACCATAAAGGACACCGACGTTCACTCTTATAAAAAGGGTTGGGCGGCTCTTGCAAATATGCAGACCCTCAATGTCAACGAAGAAATTTTCTCGTACACGGGCAGCGGCGACACCACCGCCTCCCTCACTATCGTAGAGGATGCAGAAAAGAAAACGCAGGTATTTGACGAGGCTTACGCAAACCAGTCCCACGAAATAAAGGACAACGTCGTTATCCCCTCGACCTATAAGGGCGTAAACGGCGGCAGCTCCGCAATAATAAACAACGGACACGTTTCTATACCCTTCGACGAGTTCAACAACAACGTCGACGGAGACAAGGACAACCCCAATAACTACTTTACGGGGCTTATAAACAGAGAACACTTTATTGACAAAAACAGCGCGTACAAGAACATAAGTTGGTATCAGACGCTGCTTACGAACTTCAATGCAAGCAACCTTACGGCTTTGGAAGCCTGGAACGAGATTTTCGGCACAAAATCCGTTCAGCCTCTTATTATAAACAACAGAACGAGAACAAGCTACGTTGAAATAAAGGGCGCAACAAGCGATACCTATACAACCTATTTTATTAAGGATGAAGAAGGTAATTTCGTAAGCGCGGCAGGCACTACGTTCGACGAGGAAGAAACCTATTATAGCCCTAAGGAAGTAACCAACTACGGCTATATAGGCGACGACAAGCAGGTTGCCGCAGACACCTATGCTACGGTAAGCGTAAGGGTTAAAGTAAGCGCAAACGCTATCGCATACGTTTACCTTGTAGATACGACCGCCAAAAAGAACGTGCTTTCGTTCGGCGCACCCTCCTACTCCTTCTATTACGATGTTGACGGCAATGTGCTGAAAGCCGAGCCTAAGGCCGACGCAACTGTTACCGAGCAGCGCGAAAACGTGCTTTACTCACTCCGCGACGACGGACTTTACGAGGATAAGGACGGAAATCTGTACGCAAACGTGTGGAATTACGATAAGCTGTATTTCATAGAGGATATGACTTACTTCGACACGGACGGCAACAGATACGGCATTGATGACCTTGTCGATGGCGAAACCTATTACGACGCAGACAAGAACGTTGCCCCCCACTACCTCGTTACAAGCAAGGGCGTAAAGGTCTACGAATACAAGGACGGCGGTTACCGTTATATCGTAGAAGGCAAGACGCAGGACGAGAAGATAAACGCGTTCGACAAACAGTACGCAAGATACAATTTCGAAAATCTTTCCGAAGATTACGCGGTTGAAATAAGCGGAAAAGAGCATGCGGGCAAGTGGGTAACGGTGACGTTCGTGCTCCACGCGGGCAGCGAAGCGAAGAACTACCGCCTGGAACTTTGGAGCGGTAAGCGCGAAGAAACAAAAACTGCCGGAAACGAAGCGGGCGAAACTGTTATATTCGATTACAGCTATACCACCGTTTCAGACGACTCGATGAAGAGCTTCTACGAGCAGCAGATTATAGGCGAATACCTTGACGCGCTTTCGAAGATAGACGGTGCTCTTGACGGAATCGATACTACGGGCAAAAACATTGCATACTTCGAGAATCTTGCTAAAAAGCACGACGTATCAATAGATACCGACTACTCCTCCCACTACTACACTTACAGTCTTTACGACTCGGCAGACTTCCAGCCGTTCAATAAGACGGTTGCGGACGAAAACGCCACGGGTTACGATTATAACGTATCCGAGCAGACCGAAACCCTTGCGTACCTTCAAATTAAGGAAGGCAACGAATACACTGTATTCACCGACTACTCGGCAGTTGACAAGTCGATAACACTGAACGATTCCTCCGACAGTAACACCGACGACGATAAGGATGAGGACAAAGAAAACGACGGCTCAGTATGGTTGCTTATTTCCTCCATTGTTCTCGTTGTAGTACTGTTGTTTACAATGATTGCGATATTCCTCAGAGATGCACTTAAAAAGGCGCGCCGCAACAAAGTAACGAGCAAAAACAACTACGACCAGAGAAGAACGAGTCGCTACAAGAGAAAGCTTCACCTGACTCAGGAAGAAATTATCGAGGTCGAGCCCGAAACAGACGAGCCTGTTGATGAAAATTCTGCAGCAGAAGCAACGAAAACCGTAGAAGAAAATGCAGAAGCGCACGAAGCAGACGTTGAAGAAACCAACGCAGAGGAAGCTCCCGACGAAGACGGTAAACAGGAATAATCAAGTTTATTAAAACTGAAAAGAAAAAGAGCAGTTCGTTGAACTGCTCTTTTTTGTATTATGTAGAAAACCACGATATAGCGGCGTGGCTCAAAAGAAGATAAACACAAAAAAATATCAGAAATCTTGCAAACACTATGCAAATGGAAAGGCGTAGCAGTCTAGTAATGTGAAATATGTTTCGGTCATATAAATATGTTTGTAAGCAATATCGCCCCCAATTAGCGTTGCAGGCTTTATGGGTACTTGAAGGTTATTAAAAGACTAATGCTATACCGGTAGTTTGGCAATATGAAATTTGCATACCGCAACTGCGAATTATGTTGCAAAGGATATTATGCAGAACTGCAATAAAAGAGTATATGAAAATCAATCAATTAAAGCGCGATAAAGATGCAGACCTGCTAAGTGTATTTGACCTTAACGACTACAACGGGTAGCAAGCGCTTGACCGGTAGGGCTACAATATGTGCGCTTGTGCGCAGCCGATACAAATCAAGGCTATTTGCCCGAAAATAAAATACCACCCGATATGAGGGTGGATTATTATTAGTCGTAATATTTTTGCGCCGCTCTTTCTTTTTGCAGTGCGGTAATCTCGGCTTTACACATTTTGCCGAATAGCCGTCGTCTAATTTCAGCGACTGCTTAATACCGTTTGTGAAAAAGCCTTATACGGATTAGCCGAAAATTTTTGTCCGCAGTTTAAACATTAGTACGCTGTACCGCGATAATTCAACAGAATTGTAGCTACGTCGCAAAAACTGCGACAGACAGATATACCGAAAAACTATCCAATCCCCGTCCAACGCACTGTATACAGACAACGCAGCACATATCACGATTGTATAAGAATTGCAACGTGTATTATCAGTTTGACGTCCAAACTTTGCTTTTCGGTGTATTATGCTTCTTCATTTTCGCCTCATTCGCTAAATTCTCAAACCCTTTGGCAGGTGATTTTTTGCCATTCCTCCCGAGCACTTGCACCACCCCAGAGGAAAGCCGTTGTTCGTGACGAGCTTCCAACCGTTTCCGCCAAACGAGAAAGTAAGTCCGCGAAGATAACTTTGCGCCGTTTCGCCGTCCACCTCCACGCAGTCGGCGCCGTCCGCAGTGAGACACATTGCAAGCGAATGACACGGCTCCACCCTTGTTCCGACCTCGGCAAGTCGTACCCCGGCGCGCAGCGTCTGAACGGATATTTGCGGCATTTCATCCGGCAGCGAATACAGCGTATCGCCGACAAAGTACAAATTGCCGTAGCTGTGAGTAAGATTATCCTTTTCCCATTCTCGGTAAGCATTTATACGCTTATCACGGGTCGGCGCGGCAAGCGGCAAATTGCGTCTGCCGCCTTCCGCCTTTTCTATTACTGCGTAAAAATGCCCCTCGCCGCGGATTTCGTGCGGGTAAAGCTTTTTCATTTCGATAAGCTTGCACCCGTATTTTTTAACAAAAGCGTCAACCTGCATTTCGTCCTCCTGAGGCGCGAATGTGCAAGTGGAATATACCAATATGCCGCCGCCGCGCAGCATTTTATAAGCGCTGTCGAGAATAACCGACTGTCGCTCTGCACAACGCCGCACGTTTTCCAAATTCCATTCGGGAATTGCCGCAGCTTCCTTTTTGAACATACCCTCACCCGAGCACGGCGCATCCACGAGAATTTTATCGAAGTATTCCTCACATTCTTCGGCAAGTTTTGCAGGTGCGGCGCAGGTTACCACTTCATTTTTTATGCCCATCCGCTCGACGTTTGACGAAAGTATTTTCGCGCGTGAAAAGTTGATTTCGTTCATAAAAATTATTCCGCCGCCGCACATATACTGCGCAAGCTGCGTGCCCTTGCCGCCGGGGGCGGAACATAGGTCGAGCACACGTTCGCCAGAGCGCGCTTCTAGCTTGGGTGCGACGCTCATTGCGGAAGGCTCCTGCACGTAGTACAACCCCTGCGCGTGATAAACCGTTTTACCTAACCCTTCGCCTGAAACGTAAAAGCCGCTTTGCTCCCACTCTACGGGTTCAAGCAAAAACGGCGATATTTTTTTAAATTCTTCGGCAGAAATTTTAAGCGTGTTTACACGTATTGCCCTTTCGACCGGGCGGGAATAGCTGCCGAGAAAATCGGCAAAACTCGCGCCCAACTCGCGCTGCATTCGCGCTGAAAATTCAAACGGCAGATTCATTTAATATTTTCCTCAACCCATCGATGTCGGTTATAGCTATCTGCGGCATGTTGCGCGCGTTTACGGTGCGCTGCGTATTATCGTCGGAAGCGCAAATGTAAAAATTACTGTCGCTTAAATGGTGCGAATATCTGCCGCCCTGCGCGTAAATTTCGTCGCAAAGCCGCTTTGCACATTCAACGTCGTCCTCTATTGCGCGCGAAAATGAAAATATTTTACCGAAGTAGCGACCGCCACGTTTTGGCTTTTTACGGGAAACGTAATTAAAGAATTCAATGCGCTTTTTCGAGCGTTCGCGCTTTTCGTCAGATACCCGTCTATGATACGCCTTTACGCCGGACGAGGTAGGCGAATACATACTGTAATTTTTAATTCTGCCGCGGCTCAGCCCGTAAAGTTTTACAAGCTCGTCAAATGTGCAGTTTTCCGCCCTGCAAATCGCCTCTACCACGCGCATCGTCGCGTAGGCGTCATCAACGGCGCGGTGCGGAGTAAACTCCACACCGAGATTTACGGCAATATGTTCGAGACCCGACTGCTTGGTAAAATCACCGGTATAGCTCATAAACATCAGCTGACTGTCGTAAAACCGAAAGTCGAAAGACGGTAACTTGAAACGCCGTGTTTCCAGATTGAGATATTTTACGTCATTAAGAATCGAATGTCCCAGCACAATCGTATCCTTGTCCTCGAGCAGCGATTTAATAAACGGATAGCGTTCCTTAAACGGAGGATACTTTTTAAACTCCGAATACGAATACGGCAAAACAAGCCCCTTACTGCCGTTTCTGTCCGTAAGGTGAAAGCCGCCGCGGGGATTTATGAGTATATCCTCTTTTTTAATTATATTAAACTGTTCGTCGCAAACGACGTAACCGAACGCGCAGATTTTTGCGGTGGTCTTGTTCACGCTTGCACACTCTATATCGAAAAATACATACTGCATTACCTAAGAATTATAGCATATTTAACTGTAAATATCAAGTATAAAGAAAGCTTGCCCTTGACAAATAAAAAAATTTATATTATAATTTTCAGTATGAGAAATTTGCTGACTATTGTCGTAAGCTGCGACACGGGGTTGAAACACGCCTCTACACTTTACGACGGTATAGAACTGATATATCCCGAAGAAAACGAGACTGAAAAGGACTTTGTTCTGCGCGCAGTTAAAAATGCAAAAGGCAAATATGCCGTCCTGCTAGAACAAAAATTCAGATTTGCCGATGTAAATACTCTTTTGAATATTCTTGATAAAAATTCGTCGGATATGGTAAGCTTTACGGGCGGCACGGCAATTAAAACTTCGGTTATCAAAGCTGTGGCAAAGGACTGCGCCGACCTGTTTTCATGCTTCGCGCTGTCGGTATTAAGCTGTAAAACGGTACTTAAATCGGTTTATATGCCGTTCACATTCGAACGCGCGGAAACGATGTTTTCAGACGACAACTATTCGGGCATACTTATTGCGGCGGAAGCGTTCGGAGCAGCCAAGTCCAAGCTTTCGAAGGACGTATACTCCCACGTTTTAAACGCACTTTGCTCAAGATTGATAACCTTTTACCTCTACGCCATGATTTGCATTAAGGAAGGAAGCTGGGAAAGCGAAAAGCTGATTTCTTTCGATGGCAGATTAAAGAGCGAAATTGTTTTATACCTTGCACTCGAAAAGAATTTTACTTACGCAAAGCTTTCGAAGCTTAGAAAAAAGAATTTCAAAATTTCCTCTCTTGCCGCAAAAAAATTCAAAAAGATAATTAAGCTTAAATGATAATCCACCCGCATGGCGGGTGGTATTTTCTTTTCGGGCAAATAGCCCTGATTTGCATCGGTTGCGCACAAGCGCGCATATTGTAGCCCTACCGGTCAAGCGCTGCTACCGTTGTAGTCGTTAAGGTCAAATACGCTTGACGGTCTGCATCTTTATCGCGCTTTAATTGATTGATTTGCATATACTCTTTTATTGCAGCAGTATCTTTACATACCGTATCTGCATAATATCCTTTACAACATAATTCGCAGTTGCGGTATGCAAATTTCATAATACAACAATAAAAACCCATCCGACGGATGGGTTTTTTACTTTTTTAATTCTTTAATTCTATTTTCGATTTGCCGCCCATATACTTTCTAAGTACCTCTGGAATATACACTGTACCGTCGGGCTGCAAATGATTTTCGAGAAACGCAATCAACATTCTCGGCGGTGCAACAACAGTATTGTTAAGTGTATGGGCAAACTCGTTTTTGCCCGTCTTGGAATTTTTATACCTTATGCCCAGCCGTCTTGCCTGAGCGTCCGTAAGGTTGGAGCAGCTACCCACCTCAAAATATTTTTTCTGGCGGGGACTCCACGCCTCTATATCGCAGCTTTTATACTTTAAATCCGCCAAATCACCGGAACAGCAAATAAGCTGACGAACGGGAATTTCCATGGATACGAAAAGCTCGACTGTGTAATTCCACATTTTTTCGTACCAGTCTTCACTTTCTTCTGGTTTACATATTACTATCATTTCCTGCTTTTCAAACTGGTGTATACGGTAAATTCCACGCTCCTCTATGCCGTGCGCACCCTTTTCCTTTCTGAAGCAAGGCGAATACGACGTCAGCGTCTGCGGCAGACTGTCCTCTGACAGTACGGTTCCCATAAATCTGCCTATCATCGAATGTTCGCTGGTGCCGATAAGATACAGGTCCTCGCCATCTATCTTGTACATCATTCCTTCCATTTCTTCGAAACTCATTACGCCTGAAACGACGTCGCTTCTTATCATATAGGGCGGTATGCAGTAGGTAAAACCCTTGTCAATCATAAAGTCACGCGCGTAATTGAGTACTGCGGAATGCAGACGCGCAATATCGCCCGTGAGGTAATAGAAGCCGTTTCCGCTTGTACGCCGGGCGGCGTCAAGGTCTATTCCGCCGAGGCTTTCCAAAATATCGAGGTGATAGGGAACGTCAAAGGGCTTTTCTTTAGCTTCTAAAAACACCTTGCCCTGCACGTTTTCACTGTCGTCCCTGCCAACAGGAACGTCATCCGCAATTATATTCGGAATTGACATCATTGCTGTTTTAAGCCGCGTCTCTATTTCTGCGGTTTCCTCTTCGATGCGAGCAACGCGGTCGTTATTTTCCTTGGAAATGCGTTTGGCTTCCTCCGCCTCTTCTTTTTTGCCATCGCGCATGAGCAAACCTATATTCTTTGCAAGAGTGTTTCGCATGGCGCGGCAGTTGTCTCCCTCCGCTTGAAGCGCGCGCTTGCGCTTGTCAAGCTCGGCTATTTCGTCCACAAGGGGAAGCTTTTTATCCTGAAATTTCTTTTTGAGGTTGGCTTTTACCAGCTCGGGATTTTCACGGATAAGATTAATGTCAATCATTTGCAATTCCTCCAGAATATGTCTTAAAAATTATACTGCAATTTTGCAGTATTTGCAATTAATTAGCTTTATTATCTTGAAAAAATTTTCCGCGTATGTTATAATCAAATAAGCAGTAAATTAAACAAGTGGGTATTATATGAGTAAAATCGTTTACAGGTCGAACAGCGAAGAAGCTGCCCCCGCAGCGGAAACCGTTTCCGAAACGGCGGCAACCGCAGCTACTGTGGCAGAGGCTGTGCCCGCGGATACGTTCGACAAAGAAAAGATAATCAAATACTTTAAAAAGCACCCCAAAAAGACAGTGACAACGAAAGTTGACAGATTTTCGCCGAGCCTTAAAAAGGGACTTACCACCGCGCAGGTTCAGACGAGGTTTACGCAGTTTCTGTTCAACGACACAAACAAAAAGTATTCCCGCTCTTACACGAGCATCTTTATCGGCAATATATGTACCTTCTTTAACCTTTTGTGCCTTATTGCGGGTATTTCGCTGTTTATTGCGGGAACGAAGGGAATTACAAACTACCTCGTTATTTTTATTACGCTTGCGAATATCGGAATAGGCATTATTCAGGAAATCCGCTCGAAGTTGTCGATTGATAAGCTGTCGATTTTGGCATCTAATTCAATTAAAACGATACGCGACGGCGAAACGATGGAAATACCGGTAAGCGAAATAGTTATGGACGACGTAATTATTTTAGAGCTTGGCAATCAGGTACCAGCCGACTGTATTCTTGCCGAAGGCTCGGTCGAGGTAAACGAAAGCCTGCTGACTGGCGAATCGGTTGCCATAAAAAAGAACGTTGGCGATACCCTTTATGCCGGTAGCTTTATTTCGAGCGGCAGCGGTAAATTCAGAGTTGACAAGGTTGGAAGAGAAACTTACCTTGAAAAGTTGACCTCGAAAGCTAAAAAATACAAAAAGCCGAAGTCTGAGCTTATGAACTCGACGAAGCTTATTATCAAGGCGGTATCCTTTCTCATATTCCCCATAGCTATATGGATGTTTTTCGTAACCAAGGGCGATACCACCACCATTCCCGACACCGTAACGAATTTTATATTCGACGCGAATATAAACTATGCAATACAGCGAACCTGCTCGGTAGTTATAGGCATGATTCCCTCGGGTATGCTGCTTTTAACGAGTATCGCGCTTGCGCTCGGTATCTTGAGGCTTGCAAAAAATCAGACGCTCGTGCAGGATATGTATTCGCTTGAAATGTTGGCAAGAGTCAACGTGCTTTGCCTGGACAAGACGGGCACTATTACCGACGGCAGAATGAGGGTCAACGACTGCGTAATACTCAACACCGTAGGGGAATACTCGCTGAACGACATTATGGGCAGTATGCTTGCAGCCTTGGACGACAATAACCAAACGTCGATTGCGCTACACAACCATTTCGGTATAAGCGACGCACTTTCACCGATTGCAACCATACCTTTCTCATCCAAAAGAAAGCTTTCGGCAGTCACGTTCGAGGATGCGGGAACCTTCGTTATGGGCGCACCCGAATTCGTTTTGAAACCCTACCCCGCAAAGGTAGAAAAGATTGTTAAAAGCTACGCACAAATGGGACTCAGGGTAATAGTACTTGCCTCCTCCCCCGTGCCTATCGTCGGCGACAAGCTGCCCGCGGTTTTAAAGCCCGTTGCGGTCATATCCATTGCGGACAATATCCGCGAGGACGCGATTGAAACGATAGGCTGGTTCAAGGACAACGACGTTGCGGTCAAGGTAATTTCGGGCGACAATCCCGTTACCGTATGCGAGGTTGCAAAGCGCGCGGGAATTAAGGACGCCGACAAATACATTTCGCTTGAAGGACTGAACGAAAAGGAAGTTGAAAGCGTTGCCAACAAATATACCGTTTTCGGCAGAGTTTCGCCTGAGCAAAAAGCTATTTTGGTACGTTCGATAAAGTCCGAAGGCAACACCGTTGCAATGACGGGAGACGGCGTTAACGACATTTTGGCGCTTAAGGAAGCCGACTGTGCAATATCGGTTGCGTCGGGAAGCGAGGCAGCGCGCAACGTAAGCCACATAGTGCTTATGGACAACAACTTCAACAATATGCCTAAGGTGGTCGCCGAGGGCAGAAGGGTTATAAACAATATTAAAAACTCCTCCTCGCTCTACCTTATGAAAACGCTGTTTACGGCAATACTTGCAATAATTTTCTGCGCAATAGGCGAGGCATATATGTTTATGCCCAAGAACGTACTGTTACTGGAAATTACGGTTATTGCAATCCCCTCCTTCTTCCTCTCACTACAACCCAATAAAGAGCGAGTGCAGGGAAAATTTATTACACACGTTATGAGCGGGGCGGTCGCAGGTGCGCTGACTATGCTGATATGCGTTATGTCTATGTATATAACTAATGTTGCCGACCCTGACGAATTCGGTACGCACTACAAGGCAATGTGTATGATGGCGCTGACATTCTCTGGCCTTGTTATGGTATTCAGAACGTGTAAGCCGTTGAACGTGTACCGCGCAGTGCTTTGTCTGAGCGTACTTGCCGTAACTATTATATGCTTTGCCATTCCTCAACTCGGCAATATGTTCTACGACGACTGGGCAGGACTTAAATGGGACTACGCAAAGATACTCATACTCGTCGTAGTTCTGGAAGCGGCTTTCCCCATATCGGGCTGGATTATAGAGCTTATGCATTTAATCTTCCCTTCCTCTACAGGTAAACACCGCCGTAAGGAAGAAAACGCAAAATAACTTAAAAAGACCGTGCTTGGCACGGTCTTTTTTGAACAAAAAATTATAAAGTGCAATATTTATAATTTACATCGCGAATACGCCGCAAGTTTTTCGACTGTATTACTTGCACAAGCTCAACACTACCGACGAAACTGCTGAAATTATACTGTAAATAATCAAGGTAGTAGTTCTTAACAAAGTTTCTTTACGACGGTTAACCAGCATAACCCGTTATCGGCAATAAGATTTTCATTGCCTGTCCGTCCGTTGCTATCATTTGCTTAATATACTGCCCGCGTGCACGCGGCGCTTCTTTGCTTCTGCATTCAACGGTATCCCGATATTCATCTGTATAGGCGTGATTATTATCGTCAACGTATTTATATACCATGATAAAACGCCCGCTACTTTTTAGTAACGGCAAAAACACAAGAAATTACTAAAACTGCTTTTGTATATTTCTTTTCCATATTCATCATTTACATAATAATATCACGTATCGCGCACTTTTACAAACCGTAAAACGGCATATTTTTGCTCGGAAAGTCGGACATCAGTCTGAAGGCTTTTTTTCTATTTTAATTAACTTTTTTATGCTGTTTTCAATTTTTTCAAATAACTTAATAATATATTTGCCTATCAGCAACTCGTACACTACGTCAACCGCTATACCCAACACAAACAGGCATAACATATTGGGAAAAAGCAATAAAAACCGTGCCCAAAACGGTTTTGCGACGGCTATCAACGCACCGCGGTACGGTGAAATAAGCAAATTATTTGAATGAAGCAGATATACGGCAAGCGTATGCCCCGCAACCATAGATATTCCGTTTCTTGACAATGATAAATTCATTCTTACGAATGGTATAAACAAACTTACCGATGAGATTACTATCAGCGGATTGTTATATGCAAAAAAGTGAAATACAAGTTTCCCATTGCCGCTTACGAAATAAATTATTTGTATCACTGCAAAATTTAAAAGTGTTGCACCCGCCCAAATAAAGTATAAATATCGCGTTTTAAGCTTTATATCGTTCCTGTACAATGAGATAAATCTGCCGTAAAGATAAACGACCCACGCCCACAAAGGCAAAAATCCTTCACCCGTGCCGAAATAAGGATAAAATATATCCGCAACAAAACCGCCTGCAACAAAAAATGTTATGCTTACAAACATAAAATATTTAACACCCGATTTTGATAACGACTGCGCGAACGAATTTAAAAGCGGAGACATAATACACAGCAGGATATAGACAATGACGAACCAGTATTTGGAAATTGCACCGATGAACGTAATAAAAAAATCTGTAACCGAGTCGGGACTATATATTCCGACAGCGAAAGCAATGAGCTGCGAAATAAGCCAATAGAAATATACCTTGAATAGCAGCGACAAAATTTTTGACAAACGAAAATTTATTCTGAAAAATCCCGAAATCAAAAAGAATAGATTGACACCAATCATAAATAAGTTATTAAAAAACGATAGTGAAACATACTCATGCGCAGGTATAATTTCACTTTCAATGCGCTTTAAACCAATATTAGACTGTATAAGGTGCAGTCCGACAATAAAAAGCATAGCCAAAATACGCAATAAATCCATTGACGCATTGCGCTGTTTTGTTTTATTTTCTGTTAAATTCATCTCTGTCACATTATTCTGCATATTCCGAATTATTTATTCACCTGTAATACGATTAAGCCGACAGAATATTATAGTTCTGTCGGCTTCTTTTTTTATTCGTCTATTTCGTCAACACCAAGACCCTTTTCCGCTTCTATAGCGGGGGGTGCGGGTACGACCTCGGGCGCTGCTTCGGCAAGCGCTTCGGCGGCCTCGTCCTCGTCCTTAGCAGTAAGCGCAACAGTCGCGACTACACCGTTTCTAAGGCGCATAAGTCTTACGCTCTTGGTATTTCTGCCGATATGCGAAATACTGTCGCAATGCATTCTTATAATCGTGCCATTGTCGGAAATAAGCATTACGTCATCCGCGTCGGTGACCTGCTTCATGTTTACAAGATAGCCCGTAACCTCATTGAAGATACCTGCCTTTATGCCCTTTCCTGCTCTGCCCTGGACTCTGTAATCCTCTATGTCGCTGCGCTTGCCGTAGCCGTTAGAGGTAACTGTAAGTACGTCCTTCGTTTCGTCTACCACTAGCATATCGACAAGGCAGTCGCTTTTATCAAGCTTCATTGCCTTGACACCTGCGGTATCTCTGCCCATCGAGCGGATATGACGCTCGTCGAAACGGATACATTTACCCGAACGCGACGCAATCATAATTTCGTTGTGTCCGGTCGTAAGCACTACCGACATAAGGTCGTCACCTTCGTTGAGCTTGATTGCTATTTTACCGTTTTTATTGATATGGTTAAATTCGCTGAGGCGCGTTTTCTTTATCAGTCCGTTACGCGTTGCAAACGCAATAGTACCGCGCATATCCGACTGCACGGGCATAAGCGTGTTTATCTTTTCGTCCTGAGCAATCTGGACGATATTTACAACCGCTCTGCCGCGGGCGATACGCGTTGCCTCTGGAATTTCGTAAGCCTTAATGCGATACACTCTACCCTTGTTGGAGAAAAGCAGAATATCGTCGTGTGAGGAGCAGACAAACATTCTTTCCACGAAATCCTCTTCCTTGGGCTTGTGCGCCGTAATTCCCTTACCGCCGCGATTCTGCGCGTGGTATTCGGAAACGGGAAGCCTCTTTACATAGCCCGTATGAGTCATCGAAATAACCACCTGTTCGATAGGAATGAGGTCTGCATCGACAATTTCGCCATCCAAATCGACCGCAATTTCCGTTCTCCTCTCGGATGGATATTTACGCTTGATTTCAAGAAGGTCGTTCTTAATAATTTCAAGTACCCGGCTCTCGTGAGCGAGTATGTCCTTGAAGTCCGCAATCATAAGCTCGAGAGTGTTAAGCTCTTCTTTAAGCTTATCTACTTCGAGGTGAGACAGTCTGTAAAGTCTCAATTCCGCAACCGCGTTCGCCTGTCTTTCGTCAAGCTCGAACTTGGCGGTCAGCTTCTGTACGCAGTCTGCCTTGTCCTTTGCCTCGCGGCAGACCTTGACGACCTCGTCAATGCTTGCCTGCGCAATTACAAGTCCCCGCAATATGTGTGCGCGCTCCTCCGTCTTATTTAAATCGAAACGCGTACGGCGTGTGATTATCTCTTTTTGATGTTCGAGATAGTAATATATAAATTCTCTTAAATTAAGTATTTTCGGCGTGCCGTCGACAAGCGCAAGCATGCAAAGCCCGTCGGAAATTTGCAGGTTTGTATGCTTGTAAAGCGTATTCAGAACAACCTGCGGGTTCGCGTCCTTTTTAAGCTCGATAACGATACGCATACCGTCTCTGTCGGACTCTTCGCGAATGTCGGAAATGCCCTCAATCTTCTTGTCCTTTACAAGGTCAGCCATATTTTCTATAAGCTTTGCCTTGTTGACCTGATAGGGGATTTCGGTAACTACTATACGGTTGCGGACTATATTACCGCTTTTATACTCTTCTACTTCGCAGCGGGAACGGATAATTATGCTGCCCCTGCCCGTTCGGTATGCGCGCTTTATGCCCGTTCTGCCCATAATCAGCGCTCCGGTAGGGAAATCGGGTGCTGGAATATACTGCATAAGCTCGTCAACGTCGATTTCGGGGTTTTCAATCATTGCGACAACACCGTCGATTACTTCGCCGAGGTTGTGCGGGGGAATGTTGGTAGCCATACCGACCGCAATACCGTCCGAACCGTTAACGAGCATGTTGGGGAAGCGCGACGGCAAAACCGTGGGCTGCATACCCGTATCGTCGAAGGTCGGATAAAAGTCGACCGTTTCCTTGTCGAGATCGCGAAGCATTTCCGAAGAGAGCTTGGAAAGCCTTGCTTCGGTATACCTCATTGCCGCGGCGGGGTCGCCGTCGACCGAGCCGAAGTTACCGTGGCCCTCTATAAGCGGGAAGTTTATCGAGAAATCCTGCGCAAGTCTTACCAGCGCGTCGTAAACCGAGCTGTCGCCGTGCGGGTGATATTTACCGAGACAGTCACCGACGATACGCGCGCATTTTCTGAACGCCTTGTCGGAATACAGACCCAGCTCGTGCATGGAATAGAGAATACGCCTATGGACGGGTTTAAGCCCGTCTCTTACGTCGGGAATGGCTCGGGATACGTTGACCGCCATTGCATAGGCGATAAACGATTTTTTAAGATCTTCGTCGCCCTCGACGTCTAAAAACTTGGTCATAGCAAGAGTTTTTACAAACTCTTCGGTAAGCTCGGCACTCGTTTCTTTTTTAGCCATCTTTTCCCTCCTTATACGTCAAGCTCTTCTACGAGCTTAGCGTTTTCTTCTATGAACTGGCGTCTGAGTTCGGGTTGCTCGCCCATTAAAAGCGAGAAATACTTGTCCGCTTCTACAGCGTCCTCTACGTTGATGCGGGCGAGCGTGCGGCGCGCGGGGTCCATAG
>CATJZR010000094.1 GCA_949745625.1 uncultured Eubacteriales bacterium
CCTCCTGCTCGGGCAGCTCGAAGTACATATATACTTCCATTCTTCTCTCGTGAGTGTGGCTGGGAAGCGTATTCCATGCGCTGCCCTCGACCAGCTCGGTCATGCCCATTGCAAGCTGACAGCTTTGGCATACGTCGCCGATTATGAACTGGTTAATCGTCCTTTCGTTGATACCCTCGCGCGAGCCGAGGTGACGCTGTACGCACACCTTTGCGCCTGCGGGAACGCTGTCGGAGGGCTTTACTATTTTAACCGTGGGATAAGTCTTGTGGGCGGGGCAGGAATTAACGTAGAACTTCGCGGGGTGTTTTGCGTCGGCGGAGGCGAACTCGATTTCCCTGGTACCCATACCGATATAAATTCCCTCTTTGTGTCCTATGGCGTAGGTCTTGCCGTCAAGTATGACCGTGCCCGCGCCGCCTATGTTTATTACGCCCATTTCGCGGCGTTCGAGGAAGTAAGCCGTAGCAAGCTCTTTGAACGTACCCAGGCTGAGCTTCTTTTTCACGGGCATTGCGCCGCCCGCGATTATTCTGTCCTGATGCGAATAGGTCAGCAGTATTTCGTCCTCCTCGAACAGCTTTTCGATGAGATACTTTTCCCTCAGCTCGTCCGTCCCGTACTTTTTAGAATCGTCGGGGTGGTTTGCGTATCTTATATCAAACTTCATTTTTTACCTCTTTAAATTTTATTATTTTAAGTAAGGGCACCGCGGTTTATACCTTGTCCCATACCCGTTTTATAAACTGCACGCAGGGCGCGACGTCGTCGCCCGTCGTTCCCTCTAAAACGAGGGTGGCGTTACCGTCGTAAGCCTTGATTTTACCGAGCAGCTTTTCAAAGTCGAACATACCCTTCGAGGGAGCGACCTGTTTTAGCTTGCCGTCCTCGAAAACGCAGTCCTTTATATGGAAAACGCGAATTTTTCCCGCAAAGGCCGTCAGCCCCTCATCAAGGATTTCGAGGTAATTACGGTAATTCGTTTCGTCCAGATAGTTGTAAATATCGAATATTATTTTTACGTTGTCCTCGCCGATTTCGTCGACCGCGCGTTTAAGCGTAGCCACGTTCCAGCAGACGTGTCCCGCCGCGCCCTCCATGCCGATATAAGCGCCGCGCTCCTTTGCGTAAAGCGCAAGCTCTTTAAAGGTGGACACGACAGTCTGCAACGCCTCCTCGGTACGGTTGAGCGGATGATACGTCCACTTGTCGTCGTTGAAGCTGCCCGTTTCCGAGCCGACTATATCGCAACCAAGCTCGCGCGTAAGCGAAAGATAGTCCTTAAAGACCTGCTTGCAGCGCGCAACCTTTTCCCTGTCGGAGTGAACGGGGTTGAAGTACGCGCCTATAAGCGGAACGGCAATATCCGCGCTCTCGAAAGCTTCGCCTATTATTTCGGCTTTATGACAATCTATTCCGTCGGGGGCGTATTTTACGTCGTCCAAAAACTTATACGCCACCAACTGGACCGCGGATATGCCGCACTGTTTACATTTTTTTACCGCACCTTCAAGGCTTTTAACGCCGAGGTCGTGCGTACGGAATGCAATTTGCAATTTGTAACCTCTGAATTGCGCAATACGCAATTTTATCTTTGTACTCTGCCCGAACCGTCGCCGCCTGCCAGCGCCTCAACTTCCTTGCGGGAAACGAGGTTGAAGTCGCCGGGGATAGTGTGCTTTAACGCAGACGCGGCAACGCCGAATTCCAGAGCCGCCTTGAAGTCTTTACCGTCGAGGAAGCCCGTAATTACGCCTCCCGCGAAGCTGTCGCCGCCGCCTACGCGGTCTACTATGGGGCTGATACGGTACTCCTTGGAATGATAGAATTCCTTGGTGGCCGCGTTATATATGCACGCCGACCAACCGTTATCGGACGCGGAATGGCTTACGCGCAGCGAAGAAATAGCGTACTTGAAGCCCAAATCCTTACACATTCTTTCAAATATATCCTTGTATCCCGCAAGCTCGAGGTCGCCCTGCGTAACGTCGGTTTTGCCGGGCTTGTAGCCGAGCACGAGGTCTGCGTCCTCTTCGTTGCCGATACATACGTCTACGTACTTCATAAGCTTCGTCATAACCGACTTCGCCTTCTCGCTCGACCAAAGCTTTTTACGGAAGTTCAAATCCACCGAAACGGTTACGCCGTGCTTTTTCGCCGCCTTCAACGCCTCTTCGGTAAGCACTGCCGCAGCGTCCGAAACGGCGGGGGTTATACCCGTAAAGTGGAACCAGTCCGCGTCCGCGAAAATCGCGTCGAAGTCGAAATCCTTTTTGGTAGCCGTCGTTATAGAAGCGTGCGCCCTGTCGTATACCACCTTGGAAGGACGCATGGAGGCGCCCGTTTCAAGGAAGTAAATTCCCAGTCTTTCGCCGCATCTTGCGATATGGCAGGTTTCGACGCCGTACTTTCTCAGCGCGGCGACCGCACATTCGCCTATTTCGTTATCGGGTACGGCGGTAACGAATTCCGCCTTGTGCCCGTAATTCGCGCACGATACCGCTACGTTCGCCTCGCCGCCGCCGTAGTTAATATCAAACTCGTCTGCCTGAATAAACTTTTCGTTGTTGGGGGTTGAAAGGCGAAGCATTATCTCGCCCATAGTTACTATTTTTTTCATATTTTCTCCTTGTTTCACCGCAAGCGGTTTAAATTATTTTTTTAAAACGAGATGAACCGCAAATCCGCCGAATTCATGTTCGAGATACGCCACGTTCATAACGCCGTCGGCGTTATATTTCTGCGAGCCGTCCATAACCTTATAGCCGCGTTTTTCAAGCTGATACAGCGCGCGCGTGACCGAGTTGGTTGCCACTGCAATATGTCCGTGCGTGCCGTGGAATGGCTGTTTCATCATTTCCATATAAGTCGAAGAGAATACCGAGCTGTTGCCCACTTTTTTTTCGAAGCCGAACGCCGCCGCAAATTCATCCGCAACTGACTCCGCCTCTCCCGCATTTGCGCAGTTTAGCCCGATGTGGGCCATCGTAAAGCCCAACATTTTATCAACCGCCTTGCGGCAAAGCGCGGTTATCCCCGCCCAGTCCTCGGCTTCCAAAAGCTTGGCGGGAACTATCCAGCTGCCGCCGCAGCACACTATTTTGTTAAAAGCAAGGTATCCGTTGAGATTGTCCTCCGTCACGCCGCCCGTAGGCATAAATCGCATTGACGAATACGGCGCGGCGACAGACTTGATATATCCTAAACCGCCCGCCTGCTCCGCGGGAAAGAACTTGACGAAATCAAGTCCCAACTCCAACGCCTGCTCGATTTCGCTTGCCGAGGATACGCCCGGCGCGAAGGGCTGACCCTTATCAAGACAATGCTTTACAACCCCGGGATTAAGTCCCGGCGCAACACAAAACCGCGCGCCCGCCTTGTAGGCGGCGTCCGCCTGCTCGCAGGTGAGTACTGTGCCCGCGCCGACAAGCATATCGGGGAAGGCTTTGGTCATACGGCGGATAACCTCGTCCGCACCCTTCGCCCTAAACGTGACCTCGGCGCAGTTGATGCCGCCCTCGCGCAGAGCCGCGGCAAGCTTTTCCGCGTTTTCCACCCTGTCAAGCTTGATTACGGGAACTATACCTATAAGGTTAAGCTCGGATACAAGCTTATCAATCTTTTCTTTGACAGTCATAAAATCTCCTTATTGCAAATTTTACCATTTACATTATATACGCATATACGCGTAAAGTCTATTAAAAAAACGGATACATTTATATATTTTTCGGACAACAGGTTTTGTGCAGTTCACACAGGAAGCGGACGGCTAACGCCATCCGCTTTTAATTTTATTGAAACCTTGTCAACCATTTATACGGTATTAATTTCCGCTCTACTCCGCTCATAATTAAAAAATCCGTAAGAAATGAAAAGCGTCGTTACATATAAAGCTATAACCAAAAAATTAATCTTTATTTTCACAAATTGTCCCCATAAATTAAATAAGTTTTAAAATAATTTTCGTACCACTCGCGCGGAATTGTAACGTGATTGTCGTAATAA
>CATJZR010000095.1 GCA_949745625.1 uncultured Eubacteriales bacterium
AGTGTACACCAAAAACGCATAACTGTCAAAACATCTGCCCGATTTTTTAATATTTTTTTACAATCGACAAAATCGTACAATAATTTTTGTGATTTGTGCGCCGGCGGTAAAGTATTATAAACCATACAAAGCTGAGAGGTGAATTTATGAAAATATCGCAGTTGTTCGGAAAAAGAGCCGAGGGCGGCGCGGGCAGGTCGGGCTACGTTATAAGCGTGAATACGAGCGGGGGAAAAATAACGGGTCTTACCTGCGCCGACGAGGACGAGCAGGAATTTTACATTCCCGTAAAAAATATAAAAAGCATTAAAAACACTGTATGCTTTACGCACGGCGGCGAGCGCGCAGCCGACGAAGGCAACTTTAACCTGGGCAAGCCCGTATTCGACAGCGAGGGCCGCTATATAGGCAGACTGACAGACGTAACCGCGGAAAAATATCTTATAACCGTTATGCACGTCGGAAATAAAAAATTCTCCGCAGACGACGTAGTGTGCGGAGATGCGGTTTTGGTTAAAAGCTCGGTAAGATTTTTGAAAAGCGACGTTAAAAAGAACGGGCGCGTTATATTCCGCCGCGGCACACCGCTGACAGCAGAGATAATAGCGAAAGCTCAGCTCGCGGGGGAATACGTGCAGACCAATCTGAAAACGATACGTTAAATATTGTACTTTGCCATAAGCTTTAAAAGCGCGTTGAAGTTGTCGTTTAGAACGTCCGATTCGGCGGGCGAAAGCTCGCCCTTCATCTGCAGTACCGACAGTGTGCTTTTAAGCTTTTCCAACTCTTGCCTGTCGCTTTTGCCGAGGTTTTTGGTAAGCAGTCTGTCCGTAACCGAAATAGCGTGTTCGAGGCGCACGCTGCTCTTTGCCGCGGGCACGTCGGGGCGGGGCGCAGGAGCCGCGCCGCGCGAAGGCAACAGCGTTATCTGCGAGGGCGCAGCGCTCTGGCTTTTCGCGGGCTTGGAAATAAAGCAGAGCACCCCGTAGAAAAAGTAACCGAAGCACCAAAATATAACTGCGGCGAGCACCGATTCGGCAAGCTGTTGCTTAGTTAAAAACGCAGCGAGCACAACTGCCGTGAACGCGTTTACCAGGCAGAGATAAGGGCGTTTGTCCGCCGCCCTGACCTTGGGTAGCACGAAGCTGATTACAATGGCAAGCACCGTGACTGCCGCGAACGAGCCGAGAATTATCCATACGAGCGTATCGAAGGGCAGAGAGGAAATTGATGAATAAATACCGTCGATAATCTTAGAAAACATATTTTTGATTATATCCGTTTTCGCAAAATGCAAAAACGGATATTTTGTCTTTTTAAAGATTAATTTGTTCTTTTCTGAAAATATTGACGATAACCGTTTGTATACAGTCCGCGGGCTTGCCCGTAATCAGCGCGACAGCCTTCTTGTACAGCGCAAGCTGGCCCGAGTACGTTTGTTTAAGCTGCTCGGCGCTTTTGACAGAATACTTGTAGTCGATTATTTTGCAACCCACGTCCGTATCCGCAAGCAGGTCTATCGCGCCCTGCAAAAGTACGCCGTCGGTAGCCGATGTCGGTAAAATCTCGTTTGCCGGCAGACGGCACAAGAACTCGCGCTCGCGGTAAAGCCGTGCTCCTTCCAGCTCGGAAAAAATGGGAATGGCGAGAATATCGGCAAGCGAGGCGGCATCGAGCAACTCACGCTGAGCGTCGGAAATAAGCCCCGCAGAAGCAAACCGTTCAAGCTCATACTCTATCCCGGACACATCCTTTACGGAAAAATCGCAAAGCTCTAAAAATCTATGGTAAGCAATTCCGCGCTCGGTACCCGTTTCGCCCTCGCCGCCGTAAAGTGCGTGAGCGTAAACGGCGTCGTCCTCACCCATTCTGAGAATTGCCGAAGCAGAACTCTTTACGGGCAGGTTGACGCTTTCCGCAGCAGCATATTGACGCGCGAAACGCGATTTTATCCTATCGTAAAGCTCCTCATCGGGATTAGCTATCAATGCGGCGCGCTCTTCGCCGCGTCCCAACTCGACGACCTCTATATTCTCGGGGTTAAAGCGCGAAACATCGAACAACCCCGAATACGACGACGCCGTGTCCGACGGGTTGTATGCGGGCGCTTCAGCGGCAAGCACGTGCAGGTTGCACATGGCGCGCGTGCACGCGACGTAGAAGAGGTTAAGCTCGTTCTTCATCTCTTCCCGCGCGGCGCGTTCCTTTATAAGCTTTCGCAAAACCGTTTCGCTCGTCAGCATATTTTCCCTGTCGAAGCATCGCGGCGCGAAACCGTACGTGTCGCTTAGCGGCAGCTCGGCAGAATCTCTGCCGCGGAAAGTAGCGCATATATCCGCAATTATTACGACGGGAAATTCCAAACCCTTGCTTGCGTGCATCGTCATAATCTTTATACTGTCCGAGCCAGAGGCGGACGGCGCGTTTATCTCGTATCCGCTTTTAAGCTTTGCTAACAAAGCGGCGACGCTTATGCCCTCGCCTTCGGCAGCGAGCCTGCGCACGTTTTTAAGCTTTTCACCGCCACCCTTGGCATACTCCGCTTCGAGATAGGTTTCTTTAAGCACCGCATCTATTATTTCAGCTGCGGAAAACACCTCGGCAAGGTCTCGCAGCCGCTCGATTTTCTCTCTGAAATGTCTCAGCTTGCGCGCGGTTTCGTTGTCGTTAAAACGGATATACCGCCTGCAACATTCTCTGTAAGGAACCCTGCCCGCACCCTTGCAGTACACACGCACGGCGGCAAGCTCGTCGCAGGTCAGCCCGCCCAGAGGAGATAAAAGCGCGGTTGCCAGCGGTATGTCCTGCTGTTTATTGTCGAGGTACGAAAGTATATCTATAATCTGCTTGACCTCGGGACGGGAAGTTATCGCCGCGCCCTGCGCGCCCGCGACGGAATAACCCGCATCTTCGAGAGCCTTCACTATAGCCGCTGCGGATTTATTGCGCTTGCGCGTAAGTATACATATATCGCCCGCCTGAGTGTCGACCATAGTACCGCTCTTTAAATCGTAGTGCTTCGAGCTAAGCTCGCGCCTGACTATTTCCACGACTGCAAGCGCCTCGCGCGTGTGTCCCGCAGCGCTTACGCCCTCAACCGAATAGACGTCAAGCTCGCCCGCCTCGGACTCGTCCTTCCCGAAAACGTGAATACGCGCCGAGCCGTAGCCTTCGGGATAGCCCCCGCCGCGCACCATTTCGCTGCCGCCCGAATAGTCGAAGCCGCAGCTTTCCGCCGTCATAATTCTGCCGAACAGAGTATTGACGAAGGATATTACACCGTCGGACGAGCGGAAGTTATTGGACAGTCGCAGCGCGCTTCCGTCACCGCCCTCGAAGCGGTTGTACTTTTCCGCGAAGAACAGCGACCTGCTGCCGCGGAAGCCGTAAATCGCCTGCTTGACGTCTCCCACTAAAAAGACGTTGCGCCCGCCTATACGGGAAATAATTTCTTCCTGAACAGGATTGACGTCCTGATATTCGTCGACGAACACGCACGAATACTTGCCGGCAGCCTCCTCCCTTACGCTTTCGTTTGAAAGCAATTCAAGCGTGAGATGCTCTAAATCATTATAGTCGAGCTTGTTTTCGTCGCGCTTGATTGCGGTATATTCCGCGTCGAATTCCCGCAACACCGCGCAAAACGCCTTCGCAACCGCGCCGCTCTTGAAAAACCGCTCTTTTTCGGTTTGCATATCGGATATATCGCCGCGAACAGCCTTGTACCGCGCGTTGATGCCGTCGCGGAATTTTTTGAATTCCTCGCCCGCCTCCTTCTCCGCGTCGGTCTTGTCCGCGGGCTTACGCGTAACGCACAGCGAGGGCTGCGGCGCAAACACGTCCCTGCCGACTGCGTTTTCCAAAGTAAAAATCATTTCGTCGAGTATCTTAGCATACTCGGGTCTGGGGTGGGAAAAGCCTTCCGCAAACCGCCTGACTTCGGAAGCAAGCCGCATATACTTCTCGTCCGCGTCCGCATTAAGGTCGGCTATTACTCTGCCGAAGCCCTCCTCCGTGTACAGCCCGTCCGCCACGCCGAGCAGCGCGGTATAGTCCGCGTTTATCCTCAGCTGCTCGTAGCTTGAAAGTATTGCATTTTTAAGATAGGCATCTCCGCGCTTACGCCGATAACAGCTTAACAAAAGCGCAAAATTTTCGTCGTCCGTTTCATAGTACCGCTCGAACATAGCGCCTATCGCCCGTTCCTTGTATTCCCTCGCCTGCGCGTCGTCAGAAGAAATTATATCGAACGTACCGTCTATACCGACCGCGTAAAAATAGGTACGCAGCAGACGCGCGCAAAACGAATGTATGGTGGAAATGTCCGACGACGCTATTTTTGAAAGCTGCAATTTAAGCGCGGCGCGCCGTTCCTTGTCCGCGTCCGCCATTGCCGAAATAATTGCCGAGCGCAGCTTTTCCTTCATCTGAGACGCCGCTTTTTTCGTAAATGTAACAGCGAGAACGCCGTCGAGGTCGACCCCGCTTTCAATCGCGGCGACCAGCTTTTTAATCATTACGAAGGTCTTGCCGCTGCCCGCCGAGGCGGAAACGATTACCTTGCCCGCGCTGTCGATAGCCGCGCGCTGCTGAGCCGTAAGCTCCATTATTCGTCCCCCCTCTGCTTTCGTACTATTTTGGCTATATCCGCGCACTTGACCGTTTTCGCCGTTCGCTCCTCTCCGTCCACGCCGACCGCGAAGTTACAGCTTCCGCCCATACGGCAATACTTGCACGCATCCTCCGCGGGCGACGGGGCTATATTGCCGCCTATCATCTCGCGCGCACCCTTGCGGGCTATCAGCTCGGAATACTGTAAAAAGTCGGTAAATATATCGTTATCCATCGCGCTGTCTATCCGCTTACCCGACAGGTACGCGTCGAAATAGGCGCTCTTTTGCTTGGGTTGAAGCGTAGTGTCCGAAACCGCGACGACCTCGTCGCTACCGTCCATAAAGCCCTGCAATCTGAATACGCCGTCTGCCTTGGGCCGGTATTCCACCGAAGCGGGAAAATAGTACGCGCCGACCGCGCGCCTGCCCGCAGCGGCAGCAGTTAGATACAGCGGCAGCTGCAGCTTCAAGCCCATATAGTACTTGGTCACGGACGAGTCCACCGTACCCGTCTTGTAGTCTATTATGCGCACCATATCGCCACAGCCGTCCACGCGGTCTATTCTTCCGTTTACCCGCACGCCGCCGTCGAGATTTATCTCGCACCGCCATTCGGTGTTTTCCACCTTGAACTGCGAATTGGCAATCTGCTCGTACATGCCCGCCGTAACTTCTGCAGCTTCCTTGACCAGCTCGTCAGCGGTATATTGCCCGCTCTTCGAGTCGGTAAGCGAGGAATATGCGCCGCTGCCCAAAAGCTTGCGCGCCGCTTCTCCCGCACGCGAGCGAGCCTCGTCCGCATTCGCGCAGTCGCCTATTTCAGCTGCGAGCTTTTGCAAAACGGTGTGAATGAAATTGCCCGTATCCAACGGGCGCATTGCGCCCTCTTCCCTTTCCTGCAACTTCAGACCCTGCTGCATAAAATTGCGGTAAGGGCAGGAATAATACGTTTCGAGCGCGGTCGGCGAAACCGAGTCGTACGTTACGAACAGCTCGCGCCCGTACGACACGCCCGCGCGCTGCGGCGTGCGCAGCGCGGCGTCCGCCTCCGCCTTAAAACCGTTGTCTTCAAGCACCTTATATATGGTTGCCGCCGCCTCTGCCGACGGCTCGGAATTGAGCTTTTTAAGCGCGGGGAGCTTTTCGCAGCAATAGTACGGGACCGCCGAAAAAGACTGTTTTAATCTCTTCATATTCAGCGGCTTGACCGCACCGTTCTTGGTTGCGAATAACGCGGAGGCATAGGCAACTATTTCGCTTGCCCCGCTCTCTTCCCCGCCGACCCTCGCAGGATAGGACAGATACAGCGTATTTTTGAACGCGCATAAATTCAGCGCCGTTTGCTCGCGCCTGCGCATATTAACCTGCCGTATCTTGGGGGATATGTCGAGGTTAACGCGTTCAAGCACCGCAATTTCGCCGTCCGTAAGCAGCGACGTATCCGAGCTGGTTTTGGGTACTCCGTCCGTAAGACACGCAGCGAACAACACCTCGCTGCCGGTATTCGCGGTAGCCGCAACGTCGCCGACGAAAACCGCGTCTGCCTTGGGCGGTATGAGAGAAATTTCCGCCGCCGCAAAGCCGCTTTTAAGTATCTTGACGTACTCGTTCAGCGGCATATATGCCCCGCCGAGCACCGCCTCAGCCTCGTCCACGACCGAAAGTGCAGCCTCGTAAACGCGTCCGCTGAATTCGCTTGCCGTGGGGTAGCTGTCGCAAAAACTTTCCTTTAACCTTTGCAGCTTGTCCTGCACGCCGAAGTCGGATAGCAGCGCTTTTATGCCGGCGGTTATCTGCGAGGGATTACCCTTCGCGGGTAAGTGCTTAAGACCGCGCAGGAAGGTCAAACGCACGCGCTGAACCGCGTCGTAGTTAAATTTCATTAAATCGAGAATTTCTTTTTTCGGCTCTCTCTTTACGCCGCCGCGGAAGTCGGCAAGGCGCAGCGCGTAGTTTCTGTAAGCGTCCCTGTCGTCGCGGCTTTCGGGAAAAAGGGGCGAAGCTATCACCGCGTCGACGTCCCGAAGCGCGCAGCCCGAATTGACGCACGCGAGATAACCGAGAATAAACGCGCATACCGAATGTTCGGAAAGGGCGTGCCGCCTGTCCGCATAATACGGAATACGGTATTCTGAGAAAATGCGCTCTATCCTGCGTTCGGATGCAGCGACGTCGGGCAGCATGACAGAAATTTTGCCGTATCTGACTTGTCCGTCGAGGACGTGCTTTTTAATGCTTGCGGCTATAAATTCGATTTCCTCATCCTCATCAGCCGCCTCGAAAATATGCACCTTGTCTGTAATATGCGGCTTTCCGATGAAAAAGCTTTCGGGATTGAACAGACCGCGCCGCAACGCCTCTGCCGCAGGAGCAAGAGTGCTTTGAACCCGCTCGTATTCCGCACCGCCGAACTCCTCGGCAATACCCTCGAACGTCGCCGCGCCCTCGTTGACATATATCTCTTCCGAGCCGCCGATAAACAGTCCGCATACGTTTTCGGCAGTACGCATAGCCGCCCGCACACATTCCGACGACGAGCGTGTAAATGACTGGAAGCCCAGAAATATCACATTGCTCCCGGCGATTTTGGGGCTTTCGCAGATAACCGCGGGCAGCTCGCCGAGGTAAGCATTGCGGTCGATTTTACCGCTTGACGCAAGGTACGCATCGTACTCGGAATATATCAGCGATATATCCGAAAGCTTGCTTTCCAACAGCCCGTCGGCGCGCGCCTCTTTCAGCTCGTCCGCGGATATTTTAGAGGAGTACAGCAACGCAATAGTATCGTATACCGCCCCCGCCGACGCTGCGGCGGAGAATTTACCGAATAACTTCAAGCTGCCTTTATTGTCCTCGATTATCCTGCGTATAGCCATTGCCGAGCCCTGACTGGAAAGCACGTTGCCGCGCTTGCCCCTCTCGGAAGAGAGAAAGCGCGCAAGCGTGTAAACCGACACGTTGAAAGTGCCGCCAACCGCCGCGCAGACGGTGCGCTCGGCGGCAAGGGTCAGCCTATCCTCGCAAAAGACGACGGTATTTTTCCCGCCCGCTTCGTTATAGGATATTATTTCTTTAAGTTTTTCCAGCGCAACCGAAAGCGCGGGAACTATGATTGATTTAACCATACGACCATTATACCACATACCGCGGGTATTTTTAAATAATTTAGGGCATAAAAGTTTTTACAATTTCAAAATTATGTGTTATAATCGTTTATATGAAACACAAAGCTAAGATAATTGCCGCGGCGCTTGCGGCGGGAATGACCGTCACCCTGACGGGCTGCGGTGGTTGCATGGGTTGCAACGGCTGCGGCGGCACAACCGTTATAGACACAATCTCGCGCTCGAACTGGTTCACTGCGACAAGCTATAACGGCATACAGCCTACCTTTATCGAGGGGCACGACAAATTCAGCCCCGAAATTATCACCTACGGCGTAACCTACGACGACACCTTCGCCTCTAACGAGCATTTTGCGCTCGACTACAAGGACGGAGAATACACTACCGAATTTTACGCTACCGAATACGACTGGTCGACCGCGCCCGAAAGCTATGCAGACAGCAAAGTGAAAACCGAGGTCGTCTACGTTTTCAAATCAAAGCTCGATATTTCCGTTAAATATAAAATGAAAAAGAGCGGTGAAGAAAGCGACTGGTTCAAAGATTCTGTCGAAACGGTAAGCTACTTCCGCGCGGCGGGTAAAAATCTTTCGCCCGTTTACAGCAGACAAGTTATAGTAAGTACTTCGCCGGCAGGCTATCAGCCCGCTACATTAGAGGATGCGTACAGGGAAGTCAACGTAACGTACGAAAACTTTTACAGCTACGACTGCGAAAAGGTGCTTGCGTATACGACCGAGAACGGAAAAACCGAAAGCAAAGAGCATAGCCTCACGAAGCTGAACGCTGCGTTGTTCGACAATTCGTCGCTGTATATCGCAGTGAGAAGTATGAAGCTTTCATCAACGCTTTCCCAGTCGATAACGCTGTTCAGCACGGCAGCGGGAGGTGCGGACACATACGCGGTAGCAGGCGTGGAAAGCCCCTTAACCGATACCGAGCGAGCAACCTTTACCGAAAAGCTTAAAGCCGAGGGACTTTACGAAAGCACGGCAAAAGAAGACGAAGAGGACAAGGGCGTTCAGTCTACGGCTGTAACCGTGTCTTACGCAGGCGGAAACCTGCGCGGCAGCTCTCAGACAATTTGGTACGCGGCTATTACCGACAGCGACCGCAACGTCTCGCGCACAACAATGTTAAAGCTTTCCATACCGATAAGCTTCGGCTTAGGCACGCTGAACTACTCTTTAAAAGAAATTCAATCAACCCTTTGGAACGGTTAAAATAAATCGCGCGGGTGCGAAAATTCGCACCCGCGCTTTTTATATTATTCCCAAAACCTCGAAAAGGTTGTATTTACTGAACACGACTACCGCAACCAGCGATACGGTTGACATTATTTTTATGAGTATATCCAGAGACGGTCCGACGGTATCTTTCAGCGGGTCACCGACGGTATCGCCGACAACGGACGCATCATGCGCGGCAGAGCCCTTGGTTTCGCCATCTACGCCGCCCGCCTCGATAAACTTCTTTGCGTTATCCCACGCGCCGCCCGAATTGCCGCAGAAAACCGCGAGCATAATCGCGGCAATAGTCGCGCCGATAAGCACGCCGGCAACGAACATAGGTCCGAAAATGAACCCCGTGACTATGGGGAAGGCTATCGCCATAATGCAGGGAATACGCATTTCCTTCAACGCGCCCTGCGAAGAAATTTCGATGCAGGTCTTATAGTCGGGCATAGTTTCGCCGTCCAAAAGTCCGTCTATTTCCCTGAACTGACGGCGCACCTCCTCCACCATCTTTCGTGCCGCTTTGGCGACCGCCTGTATCAACATCCCCGAGAAAAGGAAGGGAAGCGCAGCGCCGCAAAGTGCGCCGCAAAGCGTGAGAGGATTGACTATATTCAAAACGAGGTCGCTCACTGTCTGACCCGTAAACGCGTACAGATACGATGTCATAAGCGACAGCGCCGCAAACGCAGCCGAACCTATCGCAAAGCCCTTGCCTATTGCTGCTGTGGTATTGCCTACGCTGTCAAGCTTATCGGTAATCTCACGCACGGACGGGTCAAGCCCGCTCATTTCCGCGATACCGCCAGCGTTGTCCGAAATGGGGCCGTAGGTATCGACAGATACCGTAGCCGCCACGAACGACAGCATACCGAACGCCGCGCACGCAATGCCATACATTCCCGCAAGCGTGTACGAGCCGAATATCGCCACTGCAAGCACTACTACCGGAAGCATACAGCTTATCATGCCCGTTGCAAGCCCCTGAGTTATGGTAAGCGCGGGCCCCTCCTTGGATGACGAGGCAATGCTCTTCGTGGGCTTGTAGTCGTAACTTGTGTAATATTCGGAAATTACGCCTATCACTATTCCCGCAACTATACCGCATACGGCGGCAAGCCAGGGGCTGAACGCGCCTGCCCTGAAGCCGACGTTTTCAAGCTTGAACACGGCGGAGTCCACGTCTCTGAACGCGAAATAGCTCAGCACCGCGCCCGCCGCCACGGTCACGCCCGCAGAAATCCAGGTAGCTATATTCAATTCAAGATGCACGTTTTTGGAAAGCCTCGGCTTTATCAGCACGTAAGAAATACCGATTAAACACGACAGCAGTCCACAACCCGCAAACACTACGGGGAACAGCAGCAGCCTGTTGAGAAATAGCGTGTCTGCAAAGGCGTTGTGCATAAACAGCTCACAAGCGAGAATTACCGCCGACAGTATGGCGCCGACATAGCTTTCAAGCAGGTCGCTGCCCAGCCCAGCCACGTCGCCGACGTTATCGCCGACGTTGTCCGCTATCGTCGCAGGGTTGCGCGGGTCGTCCTCGGGGATATGCGCCTCAGTCTTACCGACGAGGTCCGCGCCCATATCCGCCGCCTTTGTATAAATTCCGCCGCCCACACGGTTGAACATCGCTATAATCGAACAGCCCAGCGCATAGCCCGACAGCGTCATCGTAAACGACGCGGGCAAACCCGTGATAAAGTTTTTGCCCACTGTGTTTTCGGCTATATCCTTAATCTGCCCCGCCGCAAGCCCGAAAATGCAGTAAACTATAATTACGCCTAACAGCGCGAAGCCCGCAACGCATAGCCCCATAACCGAACCGCCCCTGAACGCCACTTTAAGCGTCTTGCCGAGGTCGCCCGACTCGCGCGCTCTGTTGGTGACACGCACGTTCGCATAAGTTGCTATTTTCATGCCGACCCAACCCGCCGACGCACTCATAAGCGCACCGATTACAAAAGCTATCGCCGCCTGCCAGCTGATTACCAGAAAGACCGCAACCGCTATGACAGAGCCGATTATAGCCACCAGCTTATATTCATAACGGATAAAAGCGTTCGCGCCTATCCGCACCGCACCCGCGATTTCGCCCATGCGGGCGGTGCCCTCTTCCATCTTTTTGACGCAAAAATAATTGAATACCGCATAGGCTACGGCAAGAATTACCGCCGCGCCGACGATAATAAGAAGTAAGTTATCCATATTCCCCCCATTATACTTTTTAATTATAGTAACATAATATGACAAATTTTTCAATACCGAAAACAAAAAACCGACGGAAGATTTTTTCCGTCGGTCGGCGCAATCAATCGCACAAATTTTTTATTTGCAGTTTTAACAGCGAGTTTTCGTCGCTTAGCCTTTTAATTACCTGTGTTAACCGCTTGTTTTCTTCTTTCAGCCCGCTTGCAAGCCTGTCGTACAGGTCGTTTATTTCGTTTTCAAGCTTAATTCGCGCCTCGTCGGAGGAATTCAAGCCGCATTCCTTCATAAGCTTCTCTATACGCTCGGGCTGCTTTGCCAGTACGTTGCGATACTTGTTCTGATACCTAAGCATAAGCTTACCGTCGCCGCCGGAAAGATTTTGCACCGCGCGGCGCACTGATATTCCCTTACTTTTTTGCAGCAGTATCGCTTTAAGTATTTCGTCCGTTTCCCTGTCGGAAAACTGTACTATCTTTTCAGCCTTCAAATTCGTGCCGTCCAAGAGCTGCTTTACGCGTTTATCCCCGCTTGAACGCAGTAACGCATAGTAATAATTTCTTACGCTGCCCTTTGCCCTGCCCGTTTTTTTTGCGTACGAGTCGAAAATGCCCGAAAGCGTGTTGCCCGAATTTATGCCCTCGCAAACGTATGTTACAAGACTTTTCGCTTCCTCTTCCGTGTAGCCGTTGATTTTATTCATATAAGCCTCCAATCGTTATCTGGGCAAATTATTGACATAATTCAATTTATATAAACATTAAATATAACAATGAGAGTTTATTTTTTATCCTGTATACCCGCTATTTTAAAGCTTAACGGCATGTATATCGGCGCGATTGACGGCTTCGAGCGGCGCATAGAGCTTGACCCCGCCGACAGAGTATTCGCCGAAATTATCCCCGACGAAAACCTGAACGGCGTAAATTTTTTTCTTGACGAAAAGTTTTTCAAAACCCCGCCCGAATTTTGCGACGTTTATTCTATGGAGGGCGACGCGCTTATCTATATCCGCGAATATTCGGTCAAAGATGCAAAAATAGAAGTGCTGTACCAAAGCCGCTTTTACGGCAACCTGGTAACGGTCTTTTCGCAGGCGGGGCTGTATCTGTCAATCGACGGCGCGGAATATTCGCTGACGCCGCTGCCGCCGTCGTTTAAAAAGCTTGCCGTAGAAACGCACACGCTTGCGGGCAGAGAGGTATTTGCCCTGTCCAACGGCAAGCACCTTATAGTTATTTCGGAAAACGGCAAAATCATTTTCAAAAACGCGGCTGTCGGCTTTACCTTTGGCGACACGCTTAAAGTAACCGCCGACTTTGAAACCTGCACTGCGGCGCAGGCGGAATGCGAATACTCCTACGACGGCGAAAGCCTGCAACTGGTTTCCGCCGTCACAAAAGAAACGCGCCCGCCCGAAAAGGAGATACTGCACTTTGCGTTTTTTGAAAGCGTGCTAACCTCCGCCGACTTCGAGAAGTATCTTTCCGACGCGCTGAAACCCAAAGCGGGCGATTTGAAAAGCTACCTCGGCGAGTTCGTCGGCGTAACCGTCCCGCCCGAAAAATTCTATCTTGTGCACGGCAATATCAATGCGGCGGGGCTCGTCTACCCGAAAGCCAAAAACCTGTTCGAAGTAAAGTATTTCGCAGTCGACCTCGACGGCGACAAAATAGACAATCTCTATCCGATAGAATAAACCCTCACCCGCTTTACCGTAGTTCCCATAGGGAATTTTACCACAGGAACAGAATGTAAGTATAGCGCACTATACCTTGCAAGCAAGGTATAGTGCGTTTCTACTTTACC
>CATJZR010000096.1 GCA_949745625.1 uncultured Eubacteriales bacterium
AATTTTATCGATTTTTATTACAGCGTCGTCCTGAATATTCAGACATTTGCCGCAATTATCGCAAATTTTATTTTTGTCTAAATCGCATATTTCACATTCCAGGCAACCTATACAATCCCTATCGTATAATACGCATTTTTCAGTGTTCTTTTCCATAATTAAATTATAACACAGTATAAAATTAAAAACAAGCAAAAAAATATAGAACAAATGTTTGCTTTTATTTATTATATATGGTACAATGATTTGGGAGGCTGAAATGAAGCGTGTTGATAAAAGTGAAATGATATTTGATTTTATGCAAAAATTCATTGCAGAAAACGGATATTCACCTACTGTTAGGGAAATTTGCAGGGCTTGCGACATTAAATCTACTGCCACCGTTTTTACTTATATAAACGAGCTTGCTGACCGCGGAGTTATAAATAAGGCAGATAATAGAAACCGTGCGGTTTCTTTAAAACAAAAGGTCGTTAACGTGCCTCTTATCGGCACTGTTGCTGCAGGACAGCCCATTTTTGCCACCGAAAATTATGAAGGCGTATATTCTATACCTAATAATTTCTTTATTGGTGACGATTTGTTTATGCTCAACGTAAAGGGCGATTCTATGATTAATATAGGTATGTTTGACGGAGACAAAATAGTTGTTAAAAAGCAGGAAACTGCAGATAACGGCGATATAGTCGTTGCTCTCGTTGATGATAGTGCAACGGTTAAAAGATTTTTCAAGAGAGATGGAAATATCATTCTCCACCCAGAAAACGACGATATGCGGGACTTTATTTTTAAAGACGTTCAGATTTTAGGCAAAGTCGTCGGACTAATGAGAAACATTTAATAAAAAGCGTTTTGCATCATGCAAAACGCTTTTTAAATTATATCGACATCAAATAATTGACTTCTTGTTTGCTTAGCTTTCTGTAATTGCCTCTGTCAAGCCCGCGTAAAGACAGTTCTCCAATCTTAATGCGCTTTAACAGTATCACCTCTTTCCCTATTGCCGCAAACATTTTGCGCACTTCGCGGTTTTTGCCTTCGTAGAGAGTCACGTGAGCTTTGGTGTAGTCTCTATTTGTTTCAACAATATGAGCTTTACACTTTTTAGTTACGTATCCGTCGATTTCTATACCGCTACGAATAGGATTTAAATCCGTTTCCGTAAGTTTGCCCTCCACCTTAACGAGATAAGTTTTGGGGACGTTGTTCGACGGATGTGTCAAATGCTGGGCAAGTTCACCGTCGGTCGTAAGTATTATAAGTCCTTCACTGTCGTAATCCAATCTTCCTACGGGATAAATGCGCCCTGCATTTTCAGGCATCAAATCAAGAACGGTTTTTCTTCCCTTCTCGTCTGAAACGCTGCAAATATAGCCCTTCGGTTTATTCAGAATGTAATATTCGTTTTTCTTTAATGCAATAGTCTTGCCGTCTACGCAAACCTCGTCGCCATCGACGACTTCTGCGCCAAGCAAAGCCGTGAGCCCGTTTACCGTTACTCTTTTATCCTGTATAAGCTTGTCACATTCTCTTCTTGAAGCTATTCCCGAAGCCGCAAGGTATTTATTTATTCTCATTATATAGTCCGTAAAAGTTTATTTACTATATACTATATAATTTGCCTGTAAAAATCAACTTATTTTCATTGTAAATGAGAAGTTGTGCAAATTCTTCGCAATTTTCGACCGGTTCTATACGGTAAGATATTTTTGCTGTGTTTTCTACAACCAATTTTTCGTCGTTTTTAAGCTTGCAAAGTCTTCCGTTAAGATTAAAAGCCTTACCGCAATCTAACTTTAAAAGCTTAAACTTTTTAAAACATGTTTCAAAAATATTGATACTGCGTTCGTACATTTCCGGGCAATTCAGAACTACGGTTACTACGTCCATCCCTCCTCGTTCGGCAGAAGACACCAGACATCTGCCTGCTTTTAAAGTGTATCCCGTCTTGATGCCGTTGGCGTTCTCGTATTTATAGAGAATTTTATTTTTATTTACAAAGCTTTTATATTTGCCTTTATAGCTTTTAGTGGAAACTATTTGCTTAAAGGTTTCATTTTTCATAGCGTAGCAAGCTATGGTACACAAATCATAAGCCGTCGTATAATGGTTGTCGTTGGGGAGTCCGCTCGGGTTCGTGAAATTAGAATTATTTGCACCGATTGCTTTTGCCTTCTCGCACATAACTTCTGCAAATTTTTCAATGCTTCCGCTATGATGTATTGCAAGCGCCACGGCACTGTCGTTTCCCGACCGCAGCATAAGTCCGTAAAGTAAATCTCTGATGTCAATCTTTTCTTCTTTTTGAAGATAAATGCTTGACCCTTCGACACCAACCGCGGCATCGGGCACTGTAATCTCTTCGTCGAGATTGCAGTCTTCAATAGCTATAATTGCAGTGAGAATTTTTGTCGTACTTGCCATAGGCAGGCGCTCGTGCGCATTGCTTTCCGTCAATACCGTTCCTGTAGATAGCTCCATTGCAATTTCTGCACGCGCGCTCGCGTGTACGTTAATGCCTTGCGTTGCCACAGTTATGCACGAAAATGCCACCGCCAGACTCAGTAAAGATAAAATAAATTTACGCATTGTCTGAAATTTTATGCATCAATTCGCCCGTTTTGTCTATAAGCGTATCGATTGCTCCCTCTTCCATTTTAAGCAGTCTGCAACCTTTACCGTCGTCCACCAGAAATCCCTTCGGCTTAACTGTAATAACGGTTCCGTTACCGCCTGCAAGTTTAAAACCATCAGATTCTTTAAAAGTTTTGATGTCGCCGTATTCCCCGCCGCCGCTTAGGTTTACCACTGTGACGGACGAAAGCGGAATAACTTCTGCTCCGCTTACGGTGATAATGGATTTACCTATTACTGTGTTTGCGTCGGCAACCTTGTCGATAGATAAAGCGGGTTGGCTAAAGTCTTTTTCTTTGTCTTTTTTAATTTTTGCGTTCATTTAATTTCTCCATTAATATTGCTATAATAATCTTTGTGATAACGAAAAGGTTTATTATCGTTACTGCTTTGGCGTAATATCTTATTTCAGAATGCTCCTGATTTAAAACCGTATAATTCCTTAGCTTGACAGTGTTGCCGTTAATCTTTAAAAAATTATACAATGCCGTAGTTAATCCGTGTTGGGCAAGAGCCGCGTAAGCATTTTCCTGTTTCATAACTCCGAAATCGGTCAACTGAATAATTTTATGAATACATAGCTTATTGAAAATTTTATAAAAATTTAATTTAAAAGTTTCAAAGCTTATATTTTTGCTTTTACCGTTAACCTGCATTTCGTTTAATTTATCTTTGACTGTATTGATGTTGTAAATTCGTATAAATCTGAAAATAGTAATGTTAATACTTGCGTATTTTTGTTCAGTGTTTATATAAATGTAATTGAAGACGTGTATGGGAAAAACAGATATTAAAAATCCCGCCGCCGCTATATAAATCATCGCTACGCTCACGGTATTATTATTTGTAACGGTATGGTAAATTATACAAAAAATAAAAGAGTGCCGAAGCACTCTTAATTATTCTATTTTTATTATGTCGTCTTCTTCTGAAATAAAATCGGGTATCTCATAGCCGTCTTCTGAAACTGTTTCTGTCTTTTCCTTGACCGATTCTTCTTCGTTATGTTGTTCGGTGTATTCGTCTTTTTGGTAAAGATAATTTCCATCCTCTTCGTCTTGCGACAGCAACGAATTATTCAGCTCGGCTATCTGAGCCATAAGCTCGTCGTAATCGGGCAGCTCGTCAATGGAATTAAGCTTGAAGCGTTTTAAAAAGTTATCCGTCGTAGCATACAAAATCGGTTTCCCGACTGCGTCCTTTCTTCCGCACGGAACTATCATTTCAAGCTCAAGCAGGGTATGTATTGCGTAGTCGCAGCTAACTTGTCTGATTTCCTCAAGCTCGGGTTTAGTTATTGGCTGTTTATAAGCTATAAGCGCGGCACATTCCAAAATGGTTTTGGTAAATTCCTTTTCCTTAATCGGTGTAATTACGTCCGATACCGCATTTTTATACTTCGGATTTGTTGCAAATTGAAGTTTTCCGTTAAATGTCAGCAGATGAATTCCACTGTCGTCACTGTATTTTTCTTTAAGTTCGCTTATACTTGCGTTAACCGATTTTAAACTGCAATCAAGTTTTTCAACAATAAATTTCACGGGCACCGCTTCACCTGATGCGAACACTATTGCCTCAATTATATTCGTCAAATTCTCCACTTGAAACTTCCTTTATATCCCAGTCGGGATTGAGTTTAATATTTATAGTACCGAATGAACAAGCCTGTTCAACCATGATGTATTGATGCTTGAGCATTTCCAAAAGAGCCTGAAAAGTAGTTATTATTTCGTTTCTCGAATATGTCTGGAACAGACTGTCGAATTCAATCTCTTTATTTTCGATAAGCCGTTCTCTTATAAGCAAAACCTTTTCTTCAACGGTGTGAACATCTTTGGGAATTTCTTTAATATTTGCTTTTTCGCGCTGTAAGCTTTCATTACGCAGCATTAAACCTGCAAACGCTTCCAAAAGTGCGTTAATATTAAAATCTTTATAGACAATTTTTACTTTGCTGAAATCCGTTTCGGGGTCTTTGAAATAATATCCGATAGTTTCAAGGTCTTTCAATTTAGGCGTTTCGCCTTTAATAAGCTCATACTCTCTCTGTTTCAGCTGCTCGATAAGCGCTTGTTGCTCTTCACTCGCGCCGCCCATCTCTTCACCCGCGACCTCAACCACTGGAACCATGCTCTTTGATTTTATGTAAATAATTTGCGCGGCAAGCGCAAGATATTCGCTTTCCTTGTCAACATCGCGCCGAGGCTGGGTTTTCATAAACTCTATGTAGTCCAAAAACTGTTCCGTAACCTTTGAAACGAAGACGTCCTCTATTTTTATTTTTGCGACGTTAATAAGGTGCAGTAATAAATCGAGCGGGCCCTCGAAATCGTCTAGTACGGTGTTATAATCAACTACCGATTCAAAATTGTCAGAATAATTAGTCATAATTTATAATCCGAAAATTAAATTCCACAATGCGTTTATGGGATAACCCACTATATTTTCAGCGAAATAATGCAAGTAGAAGCCCAAAAAATTAAAATACTTAAAGTATTCAAGCTGAGTGTATTGAACTATTTTGGTACATACGAAGCTTTCTACAACTAGAAAAATCAATATAAACTGTCCGTAGTTTTTTAAAAATCTTCTTACCGGATTAATTTCCCTAGTAAATGATTCCACTACTCGGAAGCCGTCAAGCGGATTGAGCGGTAAAAGATTGAAAACAAAAACCGAAAGGCTGTACAAATAAATTAAATAGAAAATGAGGCGTATAAAGTCAACGACAAAAATCGCTACCGAGGTTTCAGCAAGCGGCATTATAACTACGCTAAATAACAGGTAAAGCGGATAAGCTATAAAAGCTATTATAAAGTTTGTAACCACTCCGGCAATCGCTGTAGTAAACAGCCCTATTCTGTATTTTTTAAAGTTATAAGGATAAATCGGGACGGGCTTTGCCCAACCGAACCCCGTGAAAATACATAATATGCATCCAATAGGGTCTAAATGCTTTAACGGGTTTAGTGTAAGTCTGCCATACATCTTTGCGGTTGCGTCCCCGTTTTTATATGCAACGAACGCATGCGAAAATTCGTGCGGAATAAAAACGAACAGTACCGCAATTACAGAGGCAACCAACGTAATTAATTCTGTTTTCATTTAAGTCGTTCCGGAACCGCGTCGTTTCTTACGATATCGGCGTAAGTCTGCGGTTTTATTATATATTCCGCTTTTCCTTCTTTAACGAGAATTGCAGGAGGAATCAAGATTCTGTTATAATAGCTTGCCATCGAATAGTGATACGCGCCCGTCGACAGAACTGCAAGTATATCGCCGCTTTCAGCTTTCGGTAAAGCGACCTCCGTAGCGATAATATCGCCGCTTTCGCAGCACTTTCCCGCTATCGTTACTCTTTCTGTACAAGGCTCGTTCGCTCTGTTAGCCAGAAGCGCAGTATATTTTGATTGATACAAGGCATAACGCGGATTTTCGAACATTCCGCCGTCAACCGCTACATATTTTTTTATTCCGACAATATCTTTAATAGCGCCGACAGTGTATAATGTTATTCCCGCTTCTCCGACAATCGACCGTCCCGGCTCAATCATTAAAAAGGGCTGACACAACCCGTATTCCGCAGTTTTTACTTTTATAACGTCGATTATGCACTTTACATATTCGCAATAATCTTTGGGTGTGTGCGAACGGTCTCCATCGCTGTACCAAATTCCAAAACCGCCGCCCATGTTGAGAGCTTCCGTTTCGAAACCATGCGATTTTTTCATATCGGCAATAAAGCAAAGCATCTTTTCCGCTGCAAGTTCAAAAGACTTCTTTTCGAATATTTGAGAACCGATGTGGCAGTGAAAACCTTTGACGGTCAGGTTGCGCTTTTCAAGCAAATAGGTCAGCATATTTTCAGCAGAACCGTCAAATATTGAAAATCCGAATTTACTGTCCGTTCTTGCCGTCTGAACGAAAGCATGCGTGTGCGCCTCGATGCCGGGGTTAATGCGGATAAGCACATCCTGTTTTACCGCTCTTTTTGCCGCAAGCTTGTCCAAAATATCCGCTTCGTGAAAAGAATCGATGACTATTAACCCTACGCCGTTGTCGAGCGCCATCTCAAGCTCGCTTAAAAGCTTATTGTTTCCATGCAGACAAATCTTAGCGGGATTGAAGCCTGCGGAAAACGCGGTAAAAAGCTCGCCGCCTGATACTGCGTCGATTCCGATATTCTCTTGTGCTGCGATTCTATAAATAGCTCTACAAGAAAACGCCTTCGAGGCATAAAGAACCAACCCGTGCCCGTCATAATATTTGTCCAAGGTATCTTTGTAGGCACGCATCATATCGCGTATGTGCTTTTCGTCGTAGACGTATATTGGCGTTCCGAATTGCGTTACGATATCTACGGTGTCAATCCCGCCTATTTCCAAATGGCCCATATCGTTGATTTTGAGAGTATCTCTTTCGTTCATTCCCATCTCCGCAAAACGTATACAAACATTTTAGCAAAATCGTAAAAAATAGTCAAATAATTTTCGGCATCCGCAGCGCGGATGCCGTATTCAAAATTTATTAAATTAAATCGCCCATTTGTCTGAAATATTTTTGAAATTATCGCCGAAGTTTGCTTTTGCAACGTCTTCTGCCGCAACAGCGTTTACGGTCTCATAAAGTATACCGTTCTTATATATTTCAATTGTTCCAACGCTTTGCCCTTTGGCAATAGGCGCCTTCGCCTGATTAGCAATTACGTTATAAAATATTTCGGGCTCCTTGTCCTTTTCGATAAATACGTAACAGCTTTTTTCGGGACAAACCGCAAAACTCTGTTTTTTACCGCCTGATACGGCAAATTCGTCGTTTAAAACCACGTCTTTGTCTAAAATAGTTTTGTTTCTGAAATTATTAAATCCGTAATTAAACATGTTGACCGTTGAAGCAAATCTATGGTCGCTGCTGTCTGCGCCGAGAACCGCTGAAATCAGGCGCATATTATCCTTTTTTGCGGTTGCCGTAAAACAGAAACCGGCTTCGTTGGTAAATCCTGTTTTACCGCCGTCGCAAAGCTTATATTTTTTTAACAGCTTATTTGTGTTTGTCATTGAAGTGACCCTGTTGTCTGGATGAATAAAGTCCTCAAGCCAGATTTTACTGTAATCAAAGTAATTTTCGTATTTAAGCAAGTTGCGAAACATAACGGCAACATCTTTTGCGCATGAGTACTGAGTAGACTTAGGCAGGCCTGTACAGTTCGCAAAAAGCGTATCATTACAGCCGAGCTCGTTAGCTTTTTTATTCATAGCGTCTACGAAGCTATCCTCACTTCCGGCAATAGTTTCTGACAGTGCAACGCAACTATCGTTTGCAGAACAAACGACTATGCTTTTTATAAGCTGGTCAACCTGATATTTGCACCCGCTTGCAAGAAATACCTGCGAGCCACCCATTCCGGAAGCGTTATCGCTAACAGTTACAGTATCATCAAGGGACAGCTTGCCGCTATCTACCGCATCAAGAACCAAAGTAAGCGTCATCACCTTGCACATGCTTGCAATAGGCAATCGCTCGCATTCGTTTTGTTTGTAAATACATTCACCGGAATTGCTATCCATCATATATGCGGATTTACAACCGACAGTTAAGCTTTTGTCGGAATTATCAAGTTCAAAACCGTAAGTAGCAGCACTACACCCTATTAAACCCAAAGTGCATAAAATTGATATAATTTTTTTCATATAATTATTATGTAAATAACCATAAAAATTATACTATAACTATAATTACCCGAAACAACAGATTTACCAAAATAAGCAGTGTCAGTGTGTTTATAAGCGCACATATCGTGGGGACGAAAAATACGTATTTTTTATTGATAATCGTGCATGAATCTGTAATTAAACAGCAGAAAATTACTGACAACACGGCGGTAGGTATAAATACAATTATTGCTACCGTTGCCCCGCCAAGTGAATTAAGGCTGAACAGAATTGCAACGTATACGGAAAAATATATCCCTCTGCAAAACAGTATTATAAGCGTCAGAAACTTAAACTTTGTAAAATAAGCTATCGCAAAAAATAAATGCAGATAAAATAATTCACTTAAAAGGTGTGGTATTATCAGTTTGGCATTATTAAAATCAAATACAAAAAAAATGTAGTCATTTGCAAAATTTACGAAGTAAACATTAATATTTGACAATTTGAATAGTACTATGCCACATATAATTGAGCAAATAAGCGTAATAATTGCAGCAATTACGTACCTTTTATCGCAAGAAAACTCTTTCAAAGAAAAATTCCTCATATACAATTATATGAGGAATTTTCTATTAATATGAACTTAACATTTTATCTATTGATATGCCGTATCCCCTTGTCGGGTCGTTAACAAACACGTGAGTGACCGCGCCAATCAATTTTCCATTCTGCACTATGGGGCTACCGCTCATTCCCTGGACGATTCCGCCGGCGCCTGCAAGCAATTCTTTGTCGTCTATTTTTATAACGTAGTTTCTATTGTCCTTGTTATCCTTGTCGGTCTTGACAATGGAAATATCATAACGCTTAACATTATTGCCGTGAAGCGTAGTATATATACAGGCTTTACCGATACTAACGTCGTCAACGCTCCCCTTCTCTATTTTTACAAGTTTAGACGTGTCGTAGTTGCTATTTAAATCGCCGTAAATTCCACATGAACAGTTAAGTTTTGCGGATCCGAGAATTACGTTGCTTTCAAAAGCTCCATGCAGTTCTCCGGGGGCCCCCCTGGCCCCTTTCTTTACCTCGTAAATAAGACAGTTAAATACTGTTCCGCCGTTAATTTCGATTAGGTTATTTTTTAAATCCGCAACGGGGTGTCCGAGAGAAGCAAATTTATTATTCGCCTTATCAATGTAGGTAACCGTACCAATGCCGCTTATGGTGTCTTTCACAAGCAAACCTAACCGCCGGTTACCGCTTGCCAAATCTTTTGCAGGAGTAACATCAAGTGTTATATCTTCTCCGCTGCGATTAACCGTAATATTATATTTTTTATAATCGTCTGCAATAATTTTATTAATATCAGCGGCACTTTCAACCTTTCTACCGTTGATACTGACGATTATATCACCATTTTTAATTCCACAGTTGCGCGCAGGGGACTCCATTCCTTTCGCCGTTATTACATCGCAAATGCCTATTACCTCGACAGTTTTTGTGCTGAGCGTGAATCCTGCGGGAAATCCACCCAAATATAAAAGTTCGGGCTGTGCATGCACGTAGACGGGTGAGAAGGAAAACGCTAAAATTACTAATGAAAATAAAATTATCAGGCTTTTGGCTAATTTTTTTCTGAAAAGCATAACAGTAGTATTGTGTGCAATGATTTTTGGATTATACAAAAAAGACGGCGAACTTGCCGTCTTAATTTGAGTATTGCTTTATTAGCTCTTCTGCGTGTTGCCGAGCTGTAGGCGAATCTATATTACCTGTAAGTCTGACGATTTCGTCAACCTTCTGTTCACTGTTCAGCTTTTTAATGTTCGTGTAAGTATTGCCGCCATCGTCACGCTTGAAAATAAGATATTGACTGTCGCTTGCCGCACATATCTGCGGAAGATGTGAAACGGCGATAATCTGAGTGCAGCTTGCAATTTCCTTGAATTTGCTTGCAACTTTACTCGCCGTATATCCGCTGATTCCCGCGTCGATTTCGTCAAAAATATACGTCGAAATACCGTTTAGGTTTTTCAGCTGCGTTTTAACCGCAAGCATAAATCTGCTTATTTCACCGCCGCTTATAACCTTGCTTAGAGGTTTAAGCGGCTCGCCTTTGTTAGCTGAAAATTCAAAAACGAGCTCGTCACAACCGTTACTTTGAAATTTTGCCGTTTCTTTAGTAAATTCGTTAAACCTTATTTCAAAAACCGCGTCAGGTATATTTAAAGTCTTCAATTCTGCTTCAACCGCTTTACAAAATGATGTCGCCGCCCGTTTTCGTAAGCCTGATAGTTCAACGCAAAGCTTGTATAATTCGTTGTCGTATTCTTCAATTTGTAATGAATATTTATCTATCAACTCGGCGCTATTTGCTATTGCATCTCTTTCCGTTGCCGCTTTTTCTTTGAACGCAAGTATGTCCTCTTCCGTTGCACCGTACTTCTTGTTAAGTGCCTTGATTGTGCTTATCCTGTCTTCAACGTATTGTGCTTCGTTTGCGTCAAACGCAAGGCTGTCTGCAATATCCGTTAATGTGTCCGATATATCGGACACATCGGTATTTATTGCATCAATGCGTGTCAAAACTGCGTTGTATTCTTCGCTTATTCCGCTTATTTTTGTAAGCTCTCTTGAAGCGATAAACAGCCCGTCGCAAATGCCGCCGTCATCGTTAAAACACTCTTTAACCGCATTTACGGCGTTTAAAATTTTTTCTACGTTTAAAATTTTATTCCGCCGTTCTTTAAGCTCGTCAAGCTCGCCGATTTTCAAATCTGCGTTTTCAATTTCCTTAATTTGGTATTCGAGCAGGTCTAGTCTTCTTTCACGCTCGGCCTCGTCACCGCCAAGCAACATAATTTTATCTTTGAGTTGCCTTTTTTGAGATAAAATATTTGTTATCTGCTTTTTTACAGTTTCAGCTTTTTCGCCAAGCAGGCTGTCTATAACCTTAAGCTGGTTGTTTTCATTGAGTAGAAAAAAATGCTCGCTTTGTCCGTGCACGTCCACTAGGTGCAATGTTAAAGCTTTAAGCATCGACAATGTAACGGTATTTCCGTTAATTTTAACAGCGTTTTTCCCGTCAATGCCGAATCTGCGTGAAATTATTATTTCCCCATCACTTTCAATGTCGTAATCTTTAAGCAATAAAATTGCTTCGCTATCTGCGAAAACATTAAATTCTGCTTTAACGAGGGCTTCGTTTTCGCCGTGGCGTATCATCGACTTGTCCGCTTTACTGCCCAAAACAAAATTAATAGAGTCGAGAATTATTGATTTACCCGACCCCGTCTCGCCCGATAGCACATTCAAACCGCAATCGAACTCTATATCGGCTTCGCTAATCAAAGCCACGTTTTTTATGTATAATCTGTTTAACATCAAATGTACTCTTTAAGTTTATCAGCCACCAACGGCGTATTTTCATTCGTATTTACAACAATCAGTACGTTATCGTCACCGGCTATCGTTCCGATTATCTCGTTAAGTTGAAGTGAATCGATAAATACGCAGATTGTTCCACCGTTGCCGCGCATCGTTTTAATCATTATTATATTATTAGCGTAATTAATTGAAAGAACGCCTTCTCTGAAAAGCGTCTGCATTTTGTCCTGTACGGGCTCGTGCTTGTTTTCAAGACATGCGTATTTGTATTTTTTTGTGGTGCCCGCAATTTTGTATAACTTTAATTCCTTTATATCGCGGGAAATTGTTGCCTGCGTGACATTAAAGTTAAGCTTGTTCAGCTCGAAGCACAGCTCTTCCTGTGTATCAATTTCCTTAGCCGCTATAAGCTCTAAAATTTTTTGCTGTCTTGCATTTCTGTACATCATTTACTCCAGATATTAAGTTTAACTAATAATTTATCAAAAAAATCCTTATCGCCGCGGGAAATAAATTCCGCGTAGAAATCAGATTTTTTAATCGTGAAACTGACTTTTTCGTCAACCTTGTCAACTATTTTTCCGTCGACTATTAGGTTTAACTGAGTTTTAGTACTTAATGGCGTTATTGTTACTGTTGAATTTGCGTTGAAAACAACCGGTCGCGAATGTAGCGAGTGAGCGCATATAGGCGTCAGAATAAATGCATCCAAATCAGGGGCAAGTATCGACCCGCCTGCCGAAAGCGAATACGCCGTCGAACCTGTAGGCGTGCTTATAATTATACCGTCTGAAAGATAGTTGTCCACTACTGCACCGTTTATTTCGGCTTTGAGCGCAACTGTATTGCTGAAGCTCTGTCCTCCGGTGTTTCTTTGTATCACGAAATCGTTGAGTGCGTAAAAAATCTTACCGTTGTAAGTAATTTCAAGTAACGCGCGTTGCTTAGATGAAAAATTTTCGGTGCTAATGAGTGCAAGCGCGTCGTCTATATTTTCCTGCTCAAATTCGGTAAGAAACCCGAGATGCCCGTAATTTATTCCAAGTAACTTAACTGAAGCTTTTGCGCACGCCGAAGCAACTGTCAAAATCGTTCCGTCGCCACCCAGCACCAGCAAAATGTCTAAACCTTCAACCGCGTCTGGACCAGTTACGATTTTACTTTCTATCCCGCGCGACTTAAAGCAATTCTCAATTTTGTCAAGATACTTTAAATTCTCGGTTGAATGATTTTTATTGTAATAAATTCCTACCTTCATCGTATTTGATTATATAGCTTTTTATACAAATATGCAAACAAAAAGTCCATTAAATTCATAATTTAACAGACTTTATTAATTTTTCATTTATATTTTTACATTTTGCATTTTTTTCAAGCAGTATGACGTATTCGAAATTTTTACCGTTCACAATCGGCGCATTGGTCAACTTTTGCGGTATGAGGTTGCAGTTTTCCGCAAAAACAAGTACCTTTTCTAAAATTCTGCGGTGAGCTTCGCTACCGCGAACGATGCCGTTTTTGCCAACCCTGCGGCTCTCGCATTCAAACTGCGGTTTGATAAGTGCCAGAACGTGCGCACCGTCGTCTAAAATGCTGCTTACGGCTTCAAGAATATATGTCAGAGAAATAAAGCTAACGTCGATTACTACGCCGTCAAGCTTTTCCTGAAACAATTCTGCGCTCAAATTTCTTGCATTGAAGTTGTCTATTACTACTACGTTACCATTTAATAAGCTATCGTCCAACTGACTTTTGCCTATATCTATGCAATAGACCTTAGTTGCCCCATTCTGCAACAGGCAATCGGTAAATCCTCCCGTACTTGCTCCTACGTCAGCAAAAATTTTACCATCAACGGAATAACCGAAATCTTTCAGAGCTTTGCTAAGTTTGAACCCACCCACGGACACGTAGTTTTCCTCAGCAGTCAGAATTTTAATTTCGTCGCTGCCCTTAACTTCGTGCGAGGGCTGCACTGATTTCCCGTTTACAAGTACGAGATTGCGAGATATAGCTAAAGCCGCCTTAGTCCTTGAGCCGTACTTTTCGGTTAAAAATTTATCTAAGCGCATTTACAATGTATTCCGCAATGCTTTCACCCGTAATACCATAGTCACGCATAAGCTCACTTACTGCGCCATGCGATATAAATTCGTCCGGGTATGCAAAGTTTTTGATTATTTTATTTTTATCGGCGTAGAAGGTATTAACCAACGAACCAAGCCCGCCCGAAAGCACATTATCCTCTACGGTGATAATATGCTTATGTTCTATACCTTCAAGCATTTCGCTGTCCAAAGGCTTAACGAAGCGTGCGTTTATAACCTCGACGGCGATATTGCTCTTTCCGAGTATCTGCGATGCAATCAAAGCTTCCGTAATTGCGCGCTCTCCACACGCGATAATGACTGCGTCTGAGCCGTTTTCCGTCAGCTTTTCCCATTTGCCGTATTTAAGCGCAGTGCGTACTTTAAATACACGTTTGCCGTCTTTTGGATACCTTATTGCAAGCGGGCCATTAAAACCTGCGCTGAATTTCAGCATTTCCTTAAATTCGTTTACGTCCTTGGGAACCACAACGGTAAGATTGGGAATCATACTGAGAAAAGACAAATCGAATACGCCTTGATGTGTTTCGCCGTCCGCACCCGATATTCCCGCTCTGTCAATACACATTGTTACGGGTAAATTTTGACTGCAAATATCTATTAAAATTTCGTCGAAGGAGCGCTGCAAAAATGTCGAATATACGGCATAATAAGGTTTTAACCCCTCTGTAGCCATAGACGAGCAGAGAATCGTGGCATGCTCTTCGCATATCCCTACGTCAACGGAACGCTGCGGATATTTTTCAAAAAAGTCGCTGAGACCTAGGCTTGAAGTCATTGCCGCAGTAACTGCAACTATTCTGCCGTCGGATTGGGCAAGCTGGCAAAGTGTGTCGCCAAGTACCTTAGAGTATTCCGTTGAAACCGAGTCGGAGCTTGAAATCGATATTCCGTGCGTTGCCTCTGGATTTTCTTCGCAGAACTCGTACCCCTTTCCTTTTTTCGTGATTATGTGTAATATTACTGATTCACGCTTTAAACGCTCTTTTATCTCTGTCAGCTTTGCGATAAGTTGCTCAAGATTGTTTCCGTCATAAACCCCGTCGTACTTGAACCCGAATCTGTCAAATATATTCGCGTGCTTATTGCGTTTGGCAATATGCTCACTGCTTTCACTGAGTAATTCAAGATATTCGTGCATGCTACCAACCGTCGGGGAAATAGACATCCCGTTATCATTTAGTACGACTAAAATATTAGTGTTTAAAAGCCTTAAACTGTTAAAGGCTTCGTAAATAAGTCCGTTATTAAAAGAGCCGTCGCCGATTACCGCTATAACATTGAAATCCTTTCCCGCAACGTCGCGCGCCTTTGCTATGCCCAAGGCGGCTGAAACTGAGGTTCCCGCATGCCCCGTATTATAGCAGTCGAACTCGCTCTCTTCTCTTTTTGGAAAGCCCGAAATTCCACCTTTTTTTCTCAGCGTGTCGAATGCATCTTCACGTCCGGATAGTAGCTTATGTGCGTAGCACTGATGCCCTACATCAAAAACGACCTTATCCTGCGGCAAGTCGAAAACGTAATGCAGCGCAACCGTAAGTTCGATTGCGCCGAGGTTTGACGAAAGATGTCCGCCATTTTTTAATACGGTAGACATAATTTTTTGCCGTAGATTTTCGCAAAGCGTATTCAACTGCGACATATTTAAGCTTTTTAACGATTTACCGCTGTAAAACTGCGACATTTATTTTTCCTTTTTGAATACCGTTAGAAATTTGGCAAACGAAAACACTATTTGCTTATTATATTTAATAGCAAAATGCTTGAAAATTGCTTTGCCGCCGACGGTCAAAGCACCAATCACCGCGCTTACCCCTATCGAAGCTATTATTTCCCAAATATCCCCATCCGTCATTGCCGCAATATAGACCACGAGTGCAGTGCCTGCCGCACCGCTGACTATACCGCATATATCGCCTATTATATCGGCGAATATACTGCCGAGCCTTGTAGCGTTTTTACAGAGTGTCACGGCGCGTTTCGAGCCCTTGATTTTGTTAGAAGCCATTGCGTGAAACGCATCGGGCTGACAGGTAATAATTGCGTTTGCAAGCACGTCGCAACCAATATTCAGTACCAACAGTACGATAAGTACTATTACGCAAATGTAAACAGGACTGCCCTTTATTGAAATTTCAGTTAAAAAACTGAATAAAACGGTTAAAGCAAAAGATAAAAATAATACGCTAAGACCCCAGGAAAGCCACGGCGGCATCATTTTTTTCTTTTGCTTTTTTTTCTTTACGGTTTTTTCTTGTTTTGGTTGTTCCTCTTCTCTGTCCATTTCCCTTACTCTAAAAATAATACGCACTTAAACGTGCGTAAATTAATGTAATATAGTGGTTTATATTAAATAAACTTTGCGGTTTAGGTTCGGTAGGATTTCCCTCAAGCTTACTTCCCGTCGCCGAAAAAGCAGTTTCCTTTTAAAAGCGTGAACGCATTTCTGCATAACCGAATCGCCACTGAATCCACACTGTAATCTCTAATATAAAAATCAGTCTAGAAGCTTTCCTTGACAATTTCCGTTGAGCTTATCTTCTTTTGCAAAAAACAATTTCAAGCGGCAATAGATTCCTCGCGTCTGGCCAAACGCTCGGTTTCGTAAATCCGCTATCCGCTGTCTTCACTCAAAGCAGGCTACTCTGTACCAAGCTTACGCCTGATAGCAGGTTTATACTGACTAAACAGTCAGCCTCCACGGTAAATGGGTTAGGCTGCGGTATGCCGTTACCAAGCTCCCATAAACCTTTACTCCCAGCATCCACCCACTTTTGGCAAAGCAAGCAAACACCAGAAACTTCATCGATATGCCCTTTGACGGTATTTTACCCCCGCCTTCGTTTCAACAGAGATTGACTAGAATACTGCACCACTATATCAACAGTAATTATTATATCATATTCAAAACAATAAGTCAATAGTTATTTAATTAATTCTCTGCCTGACAAAATAAACGGTATCTTTAAGGAATTTCGTATCGCCGTCAAGCGCTTCGAGCATCTTAATGCACCTGTCGGTATATAAATCGGCGCGCAACTTGCTGTCGCTGAGTCCGTACAGACTGACTGCAGTGTACTTTCCCTCGTTACCGTCCTTACCTATACTCTTTCCCATATTTTCAAAGGTGCCCTCTACGTCGAGTATATCGTCGATAAGCTGGAAAAGCACACCCAAGTCGTGCGCAAAAGTTTTTATTTCCGAATAATATTTTCCACCGCTCAGAATACTGGGCACAACGCAAGCCGCCATAATCAGTCTGGCAGTCTTGTTTGTATGTATGAAATTTAAAATATCTTCGTCAACCGCCGCATCATTTTCATGCAACAAATCGGCCGACTGACCCGCAATCATCCCTTTGATACCTGCGCAATCGCAGATATATTTCGCCGCCGAAACGTATTCGTTGCCGTTAAAACATTCATTAAACAGTATCGAGTAAGCGGTATTCAGCAACCCGTCACCCGCCAGTACGGCATTGCCCACGCCGAAAACCTTGTGATTTGAGGGCTTGCCTCGCCTGAAATCGTCGTTATCCATTTCCGGCAGGTCGTCATGAATAAGGGAATAGGTATGTATAAGCTCAAGTGCGAGCGCGTAATTGATTATAACAGCCCTATCAATTTTGAGTAAGTCCGCAAAAGCAAGCATCAGCACTGGTCTTATCCGTTTACCCCCAAGCTTTATGCTGTATATGAGGCTGTCCTTTAAAACTTGAGGTTGACACACCAGTTTGTCGCAGAATTCCGATAATCGTTCATCTACGACTTTTTGATATTCGGCGTATTTAAAATCAAAATCCGTCAATTCCTACTCCTTAATGCAGCTAAATAAGTATTGTACATAAGCATAGTTATCGTCATAGGCCCGACCCCTCCGGGCACTGGCGTTATGTAAGAGCACTTTTCTTTTACCGATTCGAAATCGACGTCACCGCAAAGCCTTCCGTTTTCGTCTCTGTTTATTCCCACGTCGATAACCACTGCGCCCTCTTTAATCATATCCGAGGTAATAAATTTGGGTTTGCCGATTGCCGAAACGAGTATGTCGGCTTTCAGGCATTGCTCTTTAAGATTTTTTGTTTTACTATGACACACCGTAACTGTTGCGTCAGCGTTCATAAGAAGCATTGCCATGGGCTTGCCGACTATATTCGAACGCCCAACAACCACAGCGTTTTTTTCCTTGATTTCTATATGCTCGTATTCGAGTATCTTCATTACTCCGTAAGGCGTACAAGCGACGGTTGCGGGAAGGTTTAAGCAAAGCCTGCCGATATTACCCTCGGAAAATCCGTCTACATCTTTACAGTCGGGAATAAGCTTTAACGCCTTATCCGATAGATGCGTGGGCAAAGGCAGTTGAACGAGTATTCCGTTAATTTCGTCGTCTTTTGCAAGTGACAAAAGCAAGTCCTCAAGCTCACGCTGAGTTGCCGCCGCTGACAGATAATAGGCATACGATTTAATTCCTACCTCTTCACACGCCTTAATTTTGTTGCGTACGTAAATCTGCGAGGCGGGATTTTCCCCGACAAGAACGACCGCCAAGCCTATTTCGCATCCGGTTTCTGCCTTGAATGTCACAACTTTTTCACGAATTTCCGCACGAATCGACTGCGCTATTGCCTTACCATCTATAATCTTATACATTTTTTCGTTCCCTTATTATTTCCGAAAGTATTCCGCTTATGAATGTCGCGCTCTTTTCGGAAGAATATTTGGAAGCAATGTTTGCAGCCTCGTTAACCGACACCGCAGCGGGAATATCGTCAAAATACATTATTTCCGCTATTGCTATAAAAAGAACGCTTCTGTCTGCGGGAAACAAACGAGATTCGGGAAACAGGCGCGAATGCTCGTCGATAATTTTGGCGATTGCGGACTTGTTTTCCGACACCGCGGAAAGAACGGCGTTGCAGTAATCCACGTCGTTTTTATTGAGATTTTTCTGACCCAATACCGCACGCTTGGTGTCGCCCGCGTCGCCGCTGAACTGGGTTGCAAATAAAATTTTAAAAGCTGCTTCTCTTGCATTAGTACGCATAATTTTTATAACCTTTTCAAATACAAAATTCCCTTAAAAACTAATTTAAGGGAATAACGTAATATTTACAATGCCGAATTTTCAGAGAAATCAACGTCCTGGATATGAACGTCAACTTTTGCCACCTTATACTTCGTCATCGACTCGACGTTGTGTATAATAGATTGCTGAATGCTGAAAGCCAGCGTAGGCACATTATAGTTCGCATCAACCTTTACGCTGATGTCGGCAACAATGCCTTGCTTCTCAAAGCTCAGCTTAACTCCTTTGTTTTTCGTATTCAATAACGAAACACCGTCCACCTCGTTAATTGCCAACGCGACTATGCCGCTGACAATACCGGAATTGTAAACAACCTTTCCCTTCTGGGTTGACGAAGAATCGTGTCTGATGTGTGCCATATTTTACTCCTTATCGTTAGTATAACACTTTTTTTTTAATTTTGCAACTACTTTATACTTGTGAGTATACCGGCATTATAATAATATTCAAAGGGTCAACTCCCGCTTCGTCTATAAGGCACTTATAAATTGAAAGCGCGGTTGTCATATCCAACTCGTTTGAATTTACGAACACATTTACGTTGTCGGAATCTACGCCGATGGAAACTACGGCGTCGGAAAAGCCCTTAGACTTAATCATAGTTTCAAGCACGAGCTCTTTTTCCATTATCTCGACTATTTTCATTTTAAGGTTAACGGCTTCGGTGTGCTTTTCACTGCCCTCTTCGAAAAGCGCAATAACACTGTCAAGCTGAACAAGTTCCTCGCTTCTGGTTGTCGTTCTTTCGGAACGGTAGGTTGTGAAATAGTTTGCCGAAACTACGGACGAATCTCCGCTTGCGGTTCTGCTTCTTGCAAGAACTACGTTAAGAACGGCAGTTACTGCAAGCAAAAGTACGAGTGATGACATTACGATAATTTTTTTGGTTTTTGACATACAATTTCTCCTTATACGGTCAATAAATAAATAGCTATAATTTTTTTATCGATATTAAGTGCCGTCGAAACGGCGTTAAGTATATTGCTTCGGGTCATCAGATTGTTTGCACCTTCGCAAACAATCACTACGCCGAGTATTTTTCCTTCGTTCTCTGTAATCATTACGTCGGTATTGCCTACACCCTCGATATTTTTCAAAATTCCAGTAAGCTTTATTTCGGTGTCGCTCTTTGCGGAATTTACAGCCGAAGACGCGCGCGAATTCTTTCCTTTGTCAATTATATAAACGGTACCGATTAGTATAGCAATCAGTAAAACTACTATGATTATTTTTTTATTCTTTTTCACGTAATCAACAACTTTTCGCATATACTGTTATATTTATATATTTCAACTCTTCCAAATATTCATAAATTGTGCTAATTAATTCGTTGTTTTCTTCATTTAATTCCACGCTTACGCTTCCCACTTTAAACTGCCCGTCGCCGTAAACCACATTGACCGCGCACACGCACTCCGCGTCGAATTTTTCAAGTAAAAGCTTTTCAAGCTGATCACTCTGGTTATCCGAATAAACCTTACAAATATATTGATAGTCATAAAGCGGCGTATCGGCGGAACCCGAGCTTATTTTGAATATACCCGTTATCGGCTGAATAAGAACGAATATACACGCCATGCGCATTACAAACACTATGGTTTTATTCAGCTTGCCTTCGGGAATTATTAGGGAAACTATAACCGACAGGAATATTACCGCCGTTGCCGTGAGTAAATAAATTTTCATATAAAACTGTTTGCCGAATTTATAATCAACATAATAATAAGCGAATACATAAACGCAACCGTGAGAAGTCCCGCTATAAAGTATTCGATATCCTTTGAAAGGTCGGAAAGCATTCCGAATAAGGTTTTTTCGCCTATCGGCTGAACTATGGCCCCGACGAATTTGAGTATAAGCGAAAAAGAAGCGAGCAGTATTATCGGCCCGATAATTTCAAACAGAAGCAAAATCAACCCGCATACACCCACCGAGCTTTTTATCAGCAGTCCCGCCGACGTAAGCATGTCGAACCCGCTCGATAAAAAGTTTCCCACTATTGGGACCGAGTTGCTTACTACGTATTTCGTCGCCTTAAAAAGTATACCGTCAAACAATGACGAGGCAGAACTTTGAAAGGTAATAAAAATACTGAAAACGGTTACCGTAATACCTATTACCCACTTCATTATGCTTTTCATAAGCGCGGTAACGCCGGTAAACGACATCTGCGTATTAAGCTTTGACATCAGATTGAGAACAATCACGGCTATGGTTGCGGGAAAAATGAAACCGCTTATTATTTCCACTGCCCCGCCCGAAAGAAAAATTGCGGACGGCTGATAAATGGCAGCTGAGCTTGTACCTCCCGTTAAAACAGTCAGGGTCGCCAATATCGGCGTAATTATTTCTATTTGCCTTTTAATACTGTCAATACTTCTTATACAGTCGGAAATCACGCCCGACAGCATAGAAGTTATAATAAGAATTATCAGTGCGTAGCACGAAAGGTGAACTATCTTTGATGTGGATTTTCCAAGAATATTGCCATCGGCCGAACTGATGACCGCCGACAGCAGTGAAATAGCAACTACAGTTGCAAACGCCGGTATAAGCGAAATTACATTTTTGAAAAGGACGGATAGCAGCTCGTTAAGGTACCCGCCGTAATCGGTGTTTACATTGCCGCGTATGAGATATTCGATGATGTCTCTTGCGGTATCGCCGAATTGAAAGAGAAAGCTGTCCTCGTTTTCGTCGAGATATTTTTGCAGCTCGGAAAGGTCAAGGTCTTCGAGAAGCTGTAAAATATTTTCGTTAAGCTCTTTACGTCCGTCCTCTTCCTCGGCTTGCGCGGTTATTCCCCTAACCGCAAACAGCGAAACGACGGAAATTATTAAAATCGCAAGGAGAATTATTTTGTTTTTCATACGAGATTAATTAGCGATACTATTATTTTGTAAGTGCTGTTTAAAATGGGAACTGAAACGACGAAAATTATAATTTTTCCGCAAAGTATAAGTTTGTCCGATATACTCTCAAAGCCGAGGTCCTTTACCGAGCTCGCCGTAATTTCCACCATAAAGCCTATTCCTATAATTTTGAAGATTATTCTAATTATTTCATTGTCGATTTGTGCATTTTCAGTAAAGTTGCGTATAAATTCGATGCTTTGTGTCAGATAGTCGAACGCATACAAAAACATTATAATTCCGCCCGCGATAAGGCAAAGCGGAACTAATTCGGATTTATGGCTTTTAAGTATAAAAGCAGATAATGCGGTTATAACCGCAATCATGCAAAGCTTTAAAATGAGCATTAAAAAATATCGAATAGTTGCCTTATCTGCGTAAACAGGTCTGTAATCATAGAAATGACTACCGTCAGCACGATTATCAGTCCGACTAAACTGACAATTGTCGCAATGTCGTCTCTGTCCGATTTTTTTAAAACCTGACAAATTATAGTAACTATGATTCCGACAGCGGCAATTTTAAAAATAATACTAATATCCATTAAGCCAACAATACGGCAGCCATCACGCCTATAAGAAAAAATATCTTCACGTAAAGTGAACTGTATTTTTTATAGTCGTTAAAGCTTTCGTCCTTATATTTTTTTAATATTTGTTTGCGTTCATTGAGATAATCAACCTGAGACAACGCGTCGGTTTTACCTAAATTTTGTATATAATCCTTTAAAAACTGCCCCTCTTCGCCTGCAATTAGCTCTTTGCCTTCGAGAACCTCGCCGACGAATTTATAAGGCTCGGCTATTTTTTCAATAGAAGCTCTTGAAAATTTTAAGGTTAAAATCAGCTGCTCATTAAATTCATACAACTCTGCAAAAATCTGCATTCGTTTCTTTTTGTTAGCCGACAGAAATGTCCCGATTGAGGTTGTCAGCGCCACTATGGCCAACAGTATTAAAATCTTTATCATAAATTACTGGGTCCGAGCCTATTTTTGTAAGCTGCACGAAAAACTCGAACGGCATTGTCCGCAAAATCTTTCTGTTGCATATATGAGAGGAAGCGATTACGGTTATTCCGCAATCGGTAGCGTAGCGTACAGATTGTAAATCGTCGGCACCGTACAGCTCGTCGGTTATTATGACATGCGGCTTCATTGCACGTATAGCGCTTGCAATCGCGCCTTTTTTTTCATAGCAACGGACAACGTCGGTGCGGTCACCGAGGTCGTAACCGCTTTGACCGCAAATTGCCGAAATTTCGTTCCTCTCATCAAAAATTAGAATATTGTATTTTTGAGTTTTACTTAGACTAATCGCAAGGTCTCTCAGCATTGTAGTCTTACCCAAACCTGGTTTCGAATAAAGCAAAGTACTATGCAAACCATCAAAAAACAGCGAATTGAACACAAATGCGGCGCAACCGTTTATGTTATGCGGAATACGTATGTTTAACGACGTAATATCCTTTATAGCAGTAACCTCGCCCTTTTGGGTAACGTATTCGCCTGCGATACCTATTCTGATGCCGTTTCCTACGGTAATGAAACCGCTTTTCATTTGTTCGGTAAAATTATAAATGCAACCGTTGGTTGCCGATAAAATAATCGGCTCTATTTCGTTTACGGTTATCATTATGCTACTTGACCGGTCCGCAATACCGAAAGCATTTATATACTTATATTCACCCTTGTACTCGATAATTACAGGTTGTCCGCGGCGCAACCTGATTTCGGATATATAATTGAAATTCAAGTTTGCTAAAGCACTTTGAACATCGTTAGGTAAAAAGGACAAGGTCATACTCTAATTTATTTTTAATCACTCGCATTTATGCCGAACACAACTAAAAAGTCGACCAGACTACCGTCTGCCCGACTTTTTTAATACTGTACTTAACCTCAGCGACCAAGGCGTAAACAAATCATAAATACGTTTAATTATTGAAAACTCTTATGGAGGAACAGTCATTTTCTAAAAGAGACACCCCCTATGATAACTCAGCCATAGAGGCTCTTTTAAAATATGAAACAAAACGATTTACACAACAGACAGTTTCAATATTATTACGACATAGTACGGTGGAGATAAATACTATATAAAATTTTACAATAAATATCGCCGGCACTACTCACCGTTTTCAAAAAGCCGAATCTAGTAGAAAAAGAAAACTTTAATAACGATTTATCCGACCCGTTCCAATGCATAAAAAATGAACAGTGCACTTTTTTTATTGCAAAAAATGTACTGTTCACACTTGGTGCACTCGACAGGAGTTGAACCTGCATGGGGTTAACCACAAGATCCTTAGTCTTGCGCGTCTGCCAATTCCGCCACGAGTGCTTTAATTTAAAAACATTGTAATTTTATATTATTTTATTGTTATTGTCAAGTCAAATTCAGTGTAAAAATAAATTTTTACTTATAATCTTTTTTAATTCTATCAAGCACCGCCAACACCTTTGACCGCAAATTGATTAAATTACAGTCATTATGCGTGACATAATACTTGACAAAGCTATGATTTTCGTAATCAAACTGACTGTTTATACGAAGAAGTGCTTGATTCCTGTTGATTTTTGTTCTTTGCATTAATTCGCATATTCGTTCCTCTTTATTTCGCAAGACAACGATAACATTATCAAATAGAACCTCGTAACCCTCTTCGAATAAAAGCGGCACCTCGCAAAAGAAAATTCCGTAACCTCTCATAAACTGCATTGCCCTGTTTATTATCTGCGGATGCGTTACAGAATTAAGAACTTGCAATTTATTTTTATCGTTAAATACGATTTCTGCAAGTTTTTCTCTGTTCAGCGTTCCGTCATCGTTTTTGACGTTTCCGAACTCTTTTGCAATTGAATTTACATAGCTTTTATCATTTAAAAGCCCATGATAAACTTCGTCGCACGACACGACAGAATAGCCCTGCTCTTTAATTATCTTCGCAACGGTTGATTTGCCGCTGCAAATCCCCCCCGTTATAGCAATTTTCACGTTACTTTGCATCATACCAGTTTTTACCTGTGTGAACGTCCACTGTAAGCGGAACCTTCAATTTAACAGCGTTTTCCATTTCTCTTTTTAAAACGTCCGCAGCTTTTTCCGCCTCGTTTTCAGGAGCGTCCAGAACAAGTTCGTCATGCACCTGCAAAACGAGCCTACTTTTTAACCCGGATTTTTTTAATACATTAGAAACATTTATCATTGCAATTTTTATAATGTCCGCACTTGAACCCTGCAAAGGCATATTCATTGCGGCTCTTTCACCAAACTGACGCAGATTGAAATTTGAGGAATTTATTTCGGGAATATTGCGCTTTCTTCCCGTAAGGGTAGAAACGTAGCCGTTCGCTTTGGCGAAAGCGACGTTAGCATTCATATATTCCTTAACGGCCGTGTAAGTCGCAAAATATTTCTCTATATATTCCCGAGCAGTAGCTACGGAAATATTGAGGTTTTTAGAAAGACCGAAATCACTGATTCCGTAAATTATACCGAAGTTTACTGCCTTTGCAGCACGACGCATTTTCTCGGTAACCTCTTCAAGCGGAACACCAAAAACCTGAGACGCGGTAACCGAATGTATGTCCTCGTTATTTTTATATGCTTCGATTAATTCCCTGCAACCGGAAAAGTGTGCACGCAACCGCAATTCTATCTGCGAATAGTCCGCGTCGATAA
>CATJZR010000097.1 GCA_949745625.1 uncultured Eubacteriales bacterium
ACCTCCAGAAAACCGATTTTTATCCATAAGCGTAAAGTAATCAAAAAGCGCAGCATACGGAGCAGGCAATTTTTCTTTTCTATAAGCCTTTTGAGCCTTATAATACCATGCGTTTTCTTTTAATTTTTTCCAAAACATCTAAATACCTCCGCTAAATGCTGCTTACCGCAGTTATTAATTCAAGTATTCTTTTTTTAACTCTTCAAAGCGGATGCGCCATTTTTCGGCGTTTTCAGTATCGCCTTTCGACAAAAAATATTCGTAGCGAAGCTCGCATAAAGAAATGAAGCTTACATCGTCCTCGCGGATTTGCGGCAGGTCGAAGAGAAGCCTTTCGTCTATTTCCTTTATCGGCTTGCCGCCCAAAACCTGCGCCTGCACTTTTAACACCGCAAGTAAAACCTTTGCTTCGTCGCCGTTTTTAATAAGCTCGGCAATAATCGCGCCGTCGCTTTTACCGCCGCTGAAATTAAACGATAGCGCGTTGAGCGCCAAAAGGTTGAATGATGCGGGCAAAAGCGCGCAAAGCTCCGTCGGAACAGAGTCGACACAAAGAGCGACTATGCCCAAAACCACAAACAACATATTTACCGCAACGCCGCCGATTGCCGTAAAAATTATTCTGCCGCGTAGCCCCTCTTCCGTTCGGGGGATTATTTTGCAACTTGACGCGTCCCACCAGTTAAGTAAGGTCTGCTTTAAAAAATCCTTGTCTGGCACCGCCTTAATTCTGACTACCGCACCGAAAAGCGTATGGCCGAGCTCGTGCAGAATTGCCGAAAGGGGAAACGATATAACCATAACTATTCCCGTGACAACCGCGCCTATCCAGCTTCTACTGTCGAATATGACAAATGTGCCGCATACCGCCAAAAGCACGAATGTAACCGCTTTGACTGCTATCGACCACAATAATTTCATACTTCACCTTTGTAAATCAGGTAGCCCTCTAAATTGTCGCTTTCGGATACCGTAATGCTTTTAATGCCCATATACTGCATAAGTCTGTACAAAAACAGACTTGCGCCGCCTATTACGTCAGCCCGCCAGACGACTACGCCACCGAAATTCTTTATTTCCTCAACCGAAAGCGCAAGAAATTTTTCGGCAAATCCACCGACGTCGTCAGCAGTCAAAACCGTGCCGTGAACCACATTCGGGTCGTACTCTTTAAGATTTTGCTTACACGCCGCAAGCGTAGTTGCAGTACCGCTTACACCGTACATCGTGTACTGCGACGCGTCAAATACGCCGTACTCGGGAAGCTTGGTGCTGATATATTTTTCAAGCTTGTCCCTGCTTCTTCCGCATACGTCCAAAAGCCGTACCGCGCCGACGTCAACTCTTTTTGCATAAAGGGTTTTGCCTCCGCTACGGACGGTAACCTCGCAGCTTGCACCGCCCAAATCTATTATCCCACCGTCGGCATTGCCGAGCGCGCCCAAAAGCCCGATTTTAGCCTCGGTTTCACCGCTTATGACCTCCACCGCAACACCGAGCTCGCGCGTGCGGGCAATAAATTCGCCGCCGTTTGAAGCGGAACGCACCGCCGCCGTAGTAAACGCGAACAGCTTTTCCGCACCCTCGCTTTTTGCCTGAGCCGCAAATTCCGCGACCGCCTGCGCAGTTCGCTCTATCGCGGTTTCGCAAAGCCTGCCCGAAAAGGAAAGCCCCTCAGAAAGGCGGGTTGTTTTTATACTTTTAAATAAAGTTTTTCCGTCTGCCGATAATGCAAGGCGGACGGAATTCGAACCTATATCTATTACACCGATTTTCATAATCATTTGCCGAAAACGAAGCCGTATTTATACGCAAGCTCCAACAGTCCCTCGTAAGATTGATAGTAGTCGAGGGTGTTCTCGGTTTTATCGGTTTCGTTCTGTAAATACTCTATTTTCTTTATTATTTCTTCCCTGTTGCGCGAAACTATTTTAATTTCGATAATCTGATAAATAATTACCGCAGCAAGAATAGCTATCAATAGTATTACGTTGACAGTAACAGCCGCTATTATGCGGTTGCGCTTTTCCTCAGTCATTATTATTATCCAATTTTCTTAGTTTAATTTTATTATACAACTTATTTACAAAAAATGCAACAAATAAATGAAAACTTTTCAAATATAATATCGCGCCGAGCACGCAGCCAAGTATCATAAACAGCCTTAAATTGCCGAACCCGAAAAGAACCGATACAAATACGAACGCCGCAGCAAAAAACAGGCAGTAAACCAAATCGCATACGACGGTAAAAATTCTGTCTTTCACTGAATAGCTGTTTTTATGCACGCCGCAGACAATACATCGGGCGATATACAAAACGTCGTAGACTATTCCGCTTAATATCCCGCAGCAAGTGCAAGTTATAAAATAGAAAATATCCACTATTTGAACAGCTTGCCTTTAAGCCCCATCCCCTTTGAAAGATACCTCACCGAGGTTATATCGCCCGTCGCAGCGAACGAGCCGCCGCTTTTGGAAAAGTTGACTATTTTCATACCGCTGCCTGCAACCACTATTCTGCCCGCAGGATATGACAAAATGATTTGCTTATCGGAAAACGCGTCTACGCTGTCAATCGCCGTTGCGGTTATTCTTTTGCACTGCTCTATTGAAATTGAATGAGATGTTTCCATATCCGCCGCCTATAAAAAATATACCGCCGCGTACTGCGGTGGTATAATATATGATGTTATAAGACGGTTTATGCGCGGTTAAACCATGCCTTTCTTTATTTTTGCATTCGCCTTTGCGCGCAACTCGCTGTTTAATATGCGTTTTCTTATTCTGATATTTTTTGGCGTAATTTCCAAAAGCTCGTCATCCCCGATAAATTCAAGGCACTCTTCAAGACTCATACGCTTGGGGGTTATAAGTCGCAAGGCATCGTCGCTCGAACTCGAACGCGTATTCGTAAGGTGCTTGGTTTTGCACACGTTGACGTTAATGTCCTCGTTTTTAGGCGATTCGCCGACAACCATCCCCTCGTAAACGGGAGTGCCTGCCCCGATAAACAGCGCGCCCCTGCCCTGGGCATTGAAGAGTCCGTACGTCACCGCTTCGCCCGTCTCGAACGCAACAAGCGAGCCCGTGTCCCTGCGCGAAAAGTCGCCTTTATAAGGCTGATACTCAAAAAATACGCTATTCATAACGCCCTCGCCGCGGGTGGAGGTGAGAAACTCGGATTTATAACCGAAAAGTCCGCGCGCGGGTACGATAAATTCGAGGCGCGTGCGACTGCCTATCGCGCTCATGTGCAGAAGCTCGCCCTTGCGGTTGCCCATGCTTTGAAACACAGCGCCGGTCGCGTCGTCGGGAACGTCGACAATAAGCTTTTCCATAGGC
>CATJZR010000098.1 GCA_949745625.1 uncultured Eubacteriales bacterium
AAGCCGTTTTTCAGCAAAATATCTCTTATATGATTAGCTCTGTCGTCAAGATTTTTATAAAATTCGTTAAGCTGTTCTTTAAATCCCATAAATATCCCCAACTGAATTATAACACAAAACCGTCCGTTCTGCAAGGCATTAAAGCAAACCTATTCTCTCCAATATATTATTCGTGGTCAGTCCGTTATAGACGTACGTCAGTTCATTCAACTCAAACGGAATTTTACCTACGTCTTTAAGCTTAATCAACTGATAATTATTGCGGAGCCGCTGTTCGTTATTCATAACAGATGTCCGTATGCGCGCACTTTCAATACGTGCACAACTTGAAAGAACCTGCTCCAGTCCGCCGAATAAATTTATCAGCTTCGCAGCGGTTTTAGGTCCGATTTTATCCGCCCCTTTTATGTTGTCTGAGGCGTCTCCCGTAAGCGACTTAAAATCGGCGTAAAGCTCGGGCAAAACCCCGAAGCGTCGAATAACGTAATTTCTGTTGCAAACAACGGATTTTTCCCCTCTGTAACGCAGTACGGACACATTATCGCGTATCAGCTGAAAATAATCGCTGTCAAAAGAAGAAATTATTATTTCGATATCATCGTACCTGTAAACGTACGAAGCGATAATATCGTCAACCTCGTATTCTCCCTCTTCCGAATACGATATACTCAATATATCCAAAGCGCGATAAACGTATTCAAGCTGAGAAAAAGGGTTATCTTGCTCCGCTACTTTCGAATAGTCTGTTCGGTTTTTCTTATAGTCGGGATTGAGCGCTGCGCGAGCGTTTTCGTGCTCGCCGTCAAAAAGCACAACTAAATGCGACGGCTCCGTTATTTTGATTATTTTAATTAATGCCCCGACAAAACCTAAAACACCGTGTATGGATTTACCGCCCTTACCTACAATGCGCGACGGCATACCGTAAAACATCTGAAACAGCAGATTATGACCGTCGACGATTAAAAGCTTATCCATAATTCCTCGTAAGTAAAAAACAAACCCAAGCCGTTTGGCTCGGGTTTGCATGGTGCCGCTGGTCGGGGTCGAACCGACACGGTATCGCTACCACTGGATTTTGAGTCCAGCGCGTCTGCCAATTCCACCACAGCGGCAATAAGTAGCTTATTTATTATATTATATTGTCGTACAAAAATCAAGTTTTTTATATAAAAATAATCCGATAAAACTAAATTTATCGGACTAAATTTTAATTATAATTTTCAAGTAACAGTTTGTCCGCCACCAAAGCGATAAATTCACTGTTCGTCGGTCTTTCGTTACCTATGTAAACACGCGCTCCGAATATCGAACTGATTGCATCTGTTCTACCCCTGTTCCACGCAACTTCTATTGCGTGTCTTATCGCCCTTTCAACCTTACTAGAAGTAGTCGCGTGCTTCATTGCGATTTTCGGATAAAGCTCTTTGGTAACCTTATTGATTATAGAAGGATTCTCAACCGCCATTTTTATCCCCTCGCGCATATAAACAAAACCCTTTATATGCGGCGGAATACCTATTGTAATAAAGATATTACTTATTTTTTCGTCAAGCGATGTTGTCTTGCGCTTGTCCCTCATTTCGGTGGATATTTTATAATCGGCAACTCTTTCGTTAAGTATATCCGAAACGCGCTCGCCGATAACCTGAGGAGTTACAGGTTTAATGAAATAATATATCGCACCGTGGTTGATAGCCGAATTTACAATTCTATCGTTATCGAATTCAGACATCATAAACGAAACGCAATCAGGACATAGGCTTTTAATATGGTCTAAAAGCTTTATTCCGTCTATACCCTTCAATGCGGTATCTATAATTGCTACGTCGGGATTAACGGACCGCAAAGCTTCGAGCGCGGCGTCGCCCGTTACCGCCGTTGCGCATACATTAAAGCCGTTCGTTTTTTCGAAATAATCACGCAGCGTGTTCAAAAATTCTTCATTTCGTTCAAAAATTACAATATTTGCTGTTTTCATCAATATTACTTCCCTGTCAGTATTGAATAATTAGATTATACAGCATTATTTTGAAGATGTAAAGCTATTTTTGTAAAAATATACTGAAATATTTGTCGTAATTTGTTTATTTTTTTACAAAATGTTCGATTATTGAGAAACGACATCAATATATTCGTCGTAAGTGACCTTTTTGTCAAATTTTTTGGTTCCGTTTATCTCTATTATTCTGTTGGCAACGGTATTCATCAACTCTTGGTCGTGAGATGTAAAAAGCATACATCCCTTGAAATTCTTCATACCGTTGTTGAGCGCCGTAATAGACTCAAGGTCAAGATGGTTCGTGGGCTCGTCGAAAATAAGAAAGTTACTACCCTCAAGCATCATTTTGGCAAGCATACAGCGCACTTTTTCTCCGCCGGAAAGTACCTTCGCCTGCTTTAACGCCTCTTCGCCTGAAAATAACATTCTGCCCAGCCAACCGCGAAGATATTCCTCGTAATGGTCTTTTGAATATTGACTAAGCCATTCGACAAGATTGTAGTCACAACCTAAAAAATATTCGTTATTATTTTCCGGAAAATAAGATGTTGAAATCGTTTTACCCCATTTCACACTGCCTGCATCCGGTTGCACTTTACCGACTAAAATATCATACAACATAGAAACCGTCGTACTTTTATCGCTAACTATACCGATTTTGTCCTCTTTCTGTACGATAAAAGAAACGTCTTCGAAATATCCTTTTTTCGTAAGACCCTCCACAACAAGTATATCATTTCCGATTTCTTTTTCATATTTAAAATCGATAAACGGGTACTTCCTCAACGAAGGCTTAAAATCTGAAATAGTAAGCTTTTCAAGCTCTTTTTTTCTTGAAGTAGCCTGACGGGATTTAGATGCGTTAGCTGCAAACCGCGCAATAAATTCCTGTAATTCCTTTGCGCGCTGCTCATTCTTTTTGTTCTGGTCCTTCTGCTGACGCGCCAAAAGCTGGCTTGTTTCGTACCAGAAATCGTAGTTTCCGAGCATCATATTGATTTTGCCGTAATCGACATCGCAGATGTGCGTACAAACCTTATTCAAAAAGTGTCTGTTATGAGAAACTATTATAATTGTATTTTCAAAGTCAAGCAGATAATTTTCCAACCAGCGCACCGTTTTAATATCAAGGTTGTTGGTAGGCTCGTCCAAAAGAAGAATGTCGGGGTTACCGAAAAGCGCCTGCGCAAGCAATATTTTGACCTTGTGCTTTGCGTCCACTTCAGACATAGGCATGTCGTAAAAATCTTCGGTAACATCTAAGGCGTTTAATAGCGTCTGAGCCTCATACTCAGCGTCCCAGCCACCAAGCTCGGCAAACTCGCTTTCAAGCTCGCTTGCGCGCACTCCGTCCTCTTCCGTAAAATCGGCTTTGGCATAAAGTGTGTCCTTTTCGTCCATTATTTCAACTAAACGCTTATGTCCAAGCATAACCGCCCTTAAAACAGTAACGTGGTCAAACGCATTCTGATTTTGCTGCAATACAGACATTCTCTCGGTTTTGTCAATCGACACGTCGCCCTTATTAGGCTCTATTTCACCGCTAAGCACCTTTAAAAACGTGGATTTACCCGCACCGTTCGCCCCGATAATGCCGTAGCAATTTCCCTTAGTAAATTTTAAATTAACTTCCTCAAATAATTTTTTACTGCCGTATTGCAACGACACGTTATTAACCTGTAACATATTTTCTCCAAAATAATAATTTATAATTTTTTAACTTCATTGTTTTTATGATCTATTTGATTAAAATCAAGTTTTTTCTAAATTAGCTCAGCCGCATGGTTTGCATCGTAAATTGTGGCACTAAAATATTTTTTTATCCGCGATGCCGAAAAATATCGTACCAGAACTATTCGCCTTTTCTTCACATCTTGATAGAACATAAAAATTGCGAATATCCTTATAATCTACAGTACGAGAATATGTTCTAAATTTCTTTCTGCTGAAAAAATTTTCACGCAATCATCATAGATTATTACGGCCGTCTTCTTGTGACGGTAAAATCCGTAAAGCTCCTCTAAAAATATTTTTACGCTGCAAATTCAAGAAACGCCATCGCAATCAAAGCAAAACCAAACACACAAATTCGCCAGCGCTTAATTGAGAATGAACGGTTTAATTACATTACTACGACAACTGCAGGCAGCATCAATATCCAAATAAACCCGCAAACGTCTCAAAATAAGCTATTCTGAACACTCTTAGGATTCTGTACCAAATTTTATTGTTATACCGCAAACTGACTGTTATACAGCTTTGAATAAAATCCTTTAATCGCTAACAGTTGCTTATGCGTACCCTGTTCGATAATTTTACCCTTATCCATAACAAGAATAAGATCGGCATTTTTAATCGTCGATAATCTATGAGCAACTATAAAACTCGTTCTACCGTTCATAAGAGAAGCAAATGCCTGCTGTATTTTAATTTCTGTGCGTGTATCTATAGACGAAGTCGCCTCATCCAAAATAAGCATAGGCGGCAGACAAAGCATTATTCGCGCAATGCACAAAAGCTGTTTTTGACCCTGCGACAGATTACCGCCATCCTCTACAATTTCAGTATCATAGCCTGCAGGCAATTGCATTATAAAGTTATGCGCGTGTGCGGCTTTTGCCGCCGCAACTATTTCAGCTTCGGTAGCATTCGTATTACCGAATGAAATATTTTCTCTTATAGTGCCGCTCTTCAACCAGGTATCCTGCAAAACCATTCCGTAGTTTCTGCGCAGTGACGCACGCGTTACATTCAAAATATTCTTACCGTCCACCGCTATCGTACCGCTGTCGGGCTCGTAAAAGCGCATAAGCAAATTAATTATCGTTGTTTTTCCGCAACCGGTATAACCGACTATCGCTATACGCTGACCCGCTTTGGCGGAAATGTTTAAATCTTCAATCAACTTACTGTCCGCAGTATACGAAAAATCTACGTTCTTTAATTCAACATTGCCGTTTACGCTTTTAAGCTCTATGGAATCTTGCGAATCCGGTTTCTGCGGCTGCTCGTCAATAAGCTCGTAAATTCTACCCGCGCACGCAAAAGCATTCTGCAATTCCGTAACCACTCCAGAAATTTCGTTAAACGGCTTGGTATACTGGTTGGCATAAGACAGCAAACTTGTAAGTATACCTACGTTAAACACTATCGGCAGCGATACATTGAAAACGAGCATAAGACCGCCAGAAAGTGCTACCGCAGCATAAACGACAGAGTTTACAAAACGCGTACACGGGTTTGTAAGCGAAGAATAAAAAATCGACTTTAATGAAGCTTTTGTAAGGCGCGAATTAATTTTGTCAAACCTATCGAGGTTTTCACTCTCATGGTTGAATGCCTTCACCACCTTCAAATTACCTATCATTTCGTCTATAAACGCAGTTTGTTCGCCACGAATTTCGGACGTTGCTTTAAATAAATGATAGGTTCGCGAAGCAATAAATTTTGCTACAAACAGCGACAGCGGCGTTAAAATCAAAATAATGAGCGCGACAACCCAGTTCAATACAAGCATGATTATCATTGTTCCAGCTATCGTGAGAATACCCGTAAACAACTGTGTAAAGCCCATCAATAGTCCGTCGGCATAAGCGTCCACATCTGCAATATTGCGACTTATAATATCACCGTAAGAATGAGAATCTATATATTTCAACGGCAATCGCTGCAAATTCTCAAAAGCTTCCCGTCTTACGTCCTTGACGACATTATAAGTTATATGGTTATTTATAATATTCATCAGCCATTGAGTGACGCATGTCAGCCCAACGGTTGCACCGATAATGATAAAAAGTCTGAAAATTTTCTTAAAATCAATTATATCGACTTTTGTAAAGTCCAAAAGATTTATAATTTGCCCGAATAAAACGGGTACTGTAAGTGTTCCCGCAACTGTCAAAATTGCAAAGAACACGGTTAACGCCAGCCATAACTTATAATGCTTCAACTGTTTTAAGATACGCTTTAAAACACTTTTATTGCGAAGTTTCATAACTTAAACACTCTCCTTTTCATATTGAGAAAAGTGTATTTCGTTATATATAGGGCAGGTTTTCAAAAGCTCGTCGTGAGTTCCTATACCGACCATCTTCCCGCCGTCAAGTACGATTATTTTATCCGCATGCTTTATAGAAGACGTGCGCTGGGAAACTATGAATACCGTCGGACAGTAATCAAGCTCTTTTAATGATTTTCTGAGATTCGCATCCGTAGCATAGTCAAGTGCGGACGCGCTGTCGTCAAGAATAAGTATTTCGGGTTTTTTGACAATCGCCCGCGCAATAGTCAGCCTTTGACGCTGTCCGCCAGAAAAATTCTTACCGCCCTGTTCGACCGCCTCGTCAAGTCCGTCAGCTTTCGATTTTATAATGTCCTCCGCCTGCGCGGAGCTTATTGCCGAATAAATTTCCTCGTCACTTGCATCATTCTTGCCCCACAGCATATTATCGCGTATCGTACCCTTGAAAAGCACCGCCCGCTGGGGAACGATTCCGCATTTCGCGCGCAACGCCCCGTCATCTATCAAGTTTACATTTTTACCGTCTATCGAAACACTGCCGCTACTCGCGTCGTAAAAATGCGGAAGCATGTTAACGAGCGTAGTTTTTCCGGAACCCGTACCGCCTATTACACCTATCGTCTGCCCACGCTCAGCCGTAAAGGAAATATCGCTAAGCGCATCTATTTCCGCGTCACCGTAGTTAACACAAACATTGCTGAATTCGATAAAGTGACCTCCGGTCGCACTGTTATCTGAAATTGAAGTTTTAACTATAGGCGTTTCAAGTATTTCGTTCACCCTACCCGCACACGCAAATGACTTGGTAACCGTAATAATAAGGTTTGCAAGCTTAATCAACTCGACGAGAATTTGACTCATATAATTGTACAACGCAACTACGTTGCCTTGCGATAAATTACCCGAATCAATTTTTATTGCGCCAACATACAATAAAGCTATTATTGCTACGTTTATTATCGCATAGGTAAGCGGGTTCATAAGCGCTGAAATTCTGCCGACTACAATTTGAGACTTGGTTAGGCTTGCATTGCGCTTATTATATTTACTAATTTCCTCTTCTTCCTTGCAAAATGCACGCAACACCCTTACGCCCGTAAGAGTTTCGCGCGTAGCGGCGGTAACATCGTCAAGCTTGCCCTGAACCCTCTTATACAGAGGAATACTAGACAGAATTATTGCAAAAACAACTATAAACAACACAGCAATCGTAACTGCAAATACCACGCCCGAAATCGCGTCGAGTGCAAAAGCCATAATCATTGCGCCGAATACGATAAACGGCGAACGCATAAACAGCCGCAAAACAAGATTTACGCCGGACTGAATTTGATTTACATCGCTCGTCATTCGCGTAATCATTTTTGGCGTACCTATTCTGTCTATGTCGGCATAAGACAGCGATTGCATTTTATCAAACAAATCGTGTCTCAGTTCTTTTGAAAAACCGACTGCCGCCTTTGCGGCAAAATACTGCGCCGATATTGCGCTGATTAACCCTACAACTCCGAGCGCAACCAAAACGAGACACATATTAACTATATAGCGCCCGCCTTCGCCGCCGTTAATTCCATTATCGATAATTCCCGATACGACTAGTGGCACAAACAACTCAAACCCCGCTTCAAGCAACTTAAAAAGCGGAGCCAAAATACTCTGTAATTTATAACGCTTTAAATATTTGAGCAATTTCCGCATACTTAACACATTTTAACATTTAATTAATAAAAAATCAATTTTTATTCAAAGCATTTGCCATTATTATTATAATTTGGTATAGTTATGCAAAAGGAAATTAATATGTCTTACAAAATCTATTTAAAGAAAAATGAAGAAAAACGCATAGTCGGCGGGCATAGTTGGGTATATGCCAACGAGGTCGCGAAAATTGAGGGCAAGGACAAAAACGGTTCGCTTGCTGAGGTTTACTCTTACGACGGAAGATTTATCGGGAAAGGCTACGTAAATCATGCATCGAAAATACTCGTAAGAATTTTCATACGCGGAAACGAAACAGACAATGAACAGCTGTATCTTGACAGAATCAAACAGGCAAACAATTACCGATTGAAGCTTGGCTATAATAACTGTTACCGCATGGTTTTTGCCGAAGCAGATAACCTACCCGCGCTTATTATTGACAGATACGGCGACGTTTTAGTAATACAATGCCTTTCACTCGGCATAGACTTACGCAAGGAAATGATATGCAACTGCCTTGTAAAGCTTTTTTCACCTAACGGAATTTACGAACGAAGCGATGTTGCCGTCAGAAAAAAAGAAGGACTGCCGGAAATAAAGCAAGTGCTATACGGCAAAATCCCCGAATATTGCCGCATAGAGGAAAACTCGCTGAAAATGCTCGTCGATGTCAAAAACGGACAAAAAACAGGTTACTTCCTAGACCAAAAGGAAAACAGGTTTACCGCCAGAAAATACTGTTACGGAAATGTTTTGGACTGTTTCTGCAACAGCGGCGGTTTTTCTCTTAATGCGGCAACTGTTGCAGATGAAGTAACGGCGTGCGATATATCCGCTTTGGCACTTAGCAATGTGCAGGCAAACGCCGAACTTAACGGTTTTAGCAATATAAAAACCCTACAGGGCGATGTTTTTGAGATGCTGCGCAGCTTCAAAAAACAAAAAAAATTATTTGACACCGTAATTTTAGACCCGCCCGCATTCTGCAAAACTGCCGACGAAATCAAAGACGCATACCGTGGCTATAAGGACATAAATCTCACCGCAATGAAGATAATAAAAAGCGGTGGATTTCTGATTACTTGCTCGTGCTCACACTATATGTCTGCAACCTTATTTGAAAAAATGTTAATAGAAGCCGCGAGAGAAAGCGGAAGATGCATACGCAGTGTTGAAATAAAAACTCAGGCACCAGACCACCCCTCTTTGCTTTGCGCCGAAGAAACGCAGTATCTTAAATTTTTCGTCTTGCAGATAATCTGATGCTGCAAAAGCTTGAAAGAGTTTAAATACTTTTACTTAATTTCAAAGGCTGTATTATTTGTATATGATTTACGAAACAAACCCGAGCAGCACATCATATTTCAAATTAAAAAGCTACGGTCTCGGGGAAGTGGCAAGCCCTCGTATTTTCCTCTTCCATTTCTTTCGTCCGTTTGTTGATAACACTGAAACAACTTAAAGAAACAAAAATAATTTTGTAATGTTAAAGCAACTACACCGCATCGTGGATGCGGATATACTTTGCAATACTGAACGAATAATCAAAAATATTAATAACTTGTAATAATTTTCGACGATAACAAAAAATCGCAAGCCGCCGCCTATTTCACGGGTTTGCAACTTGCCGAAATATTCGGAACAGATTTTTCAGCTAGCAGTTTCTTACCGCTTTTCGCACACTATTTATAAAAGTGTACTAATGAATGTTTTATCAGCGACAAAACATATATATTATTTCAGCGAAATGATAAAAAGGAAAGCTGAAGGAATTAAGTTTTAAAAGTTTCGGTGACTATGTCCGTTGCAGTTTATGTCTGACATAGTACTTAAAATAATTACAAAAAGGCGACCGTTAGGCCGCCTTTTTGTTAAATCACCCAGTTTCCATCCTTGAAAATCTGTACTCTGGTTCCATCTTTCATTATGCCTACTATAGACATATCCGCACTTCCTATCATAAAGTCGACGTGTATCATCGAGCTATTTATGCCTGCTTTTTCGCACTCTTCGACGCTCATATTTTCGAAGCCCTCAAGACATTCGTTGAAGCCCCTGCCAAGCGCCAGATGACAGCTTGCATTCTCATCGAAAAGTGTATTATAGAAAAGTATTCCTGTATTGTTTATCGGAGAATCGTATGCAATAAGCGCGCACTCACCAAGGTAAGAAGCTCCGTCATCCATTTTTATCATTTTTTCAAGCAAGTCCTGATTTTTTTTCGCATAAACCTCTACCGCTTTCCCGCCTTCGAACCTTATCCAGAAATTTTCAATAAGCTTACCCTGATAAGAAAGTGGCTTTGTTGCAACAACCTTACCTTCGGCAATCCCCTTCATCGGTGAAGTAAAGACCTCTTCGCTGGGAATATTCGGGTTAAAGTAAATTCTACTGCCGAGCGTAAACTCACCACCGCCCGTAAATCTTCCGCACGGATTAAGTCCGACAACAAAATCAGTTCCGTTAGAGCTTTTATATTCAAGCTTTTCAAACTTGCGGTCATTTAGGAACTTGCAGCGCTTAGCTAAGTTTTCATTGTGCTTTTCCCAAGCCTTAATCGGGTTTCCGTCCACACGCGAACAAAGCAGTATCGCATCCCAAAGCTTTTCCATTGCCTTATCAACCGGCATATCGGGGAATACCTTTTTCGCCCATTCCTTTCCGGGAACAGCCGCAATACACCATTGATACTTATTTTCAAGCTTATCACGGTAAGGCTTTATAAACGGGAACCTTGCCATACTTGCTTTTGAAATTTTTTCGTTATCCGTTCCGTTCAAGCCATCGGGGTCTTCTGAATCAAGCCAAAGCATACAGGTAAGCTTTTCAAGCTTCCGCTCGAATTCGGCTTTATCCACCTGCGTGAATTCCGAAAGCGATTCCAGCGTACGATACGTATAGTTAAGCTTAGTTACAGGCATGTGAGACCATTCAACTTTTACTCTTGAGGCGCCGCGCTTGTAACATTCCTCCACGCAAAGCGCCACAAAGTCGGGTTGGTCAAGCTCGCACCGGATTATAACTTCCTGTCCCTCTTTCACATTTAGTCCGCACTTAACAATTAGCTCGGCATATTTTTTCAATTTTTCCTGCATTTAATAAACTCCTTAAAACACTTTTAAGTCATTTTAACATTTTTTGCTCTTTATTGCAAGGATTTTTTTGTCCTTCAAAAATACCAATAAAACGTATACGGCAAAAAGCACGGCACACGCGCCTAAAAGTATTCCGTACATTGCTCCAAGCGAAACTTGATTACCGCAAAAATATAAATTAGCATCAAAACCGTCTTTAATTGCCTTTGCCATTGCGTCCGCCTTTGACGGGTCAACAGTTTTTATAATTTCGTCAACATAGGCATTCATATAGTGATTACGCATAATGCCCACGCCGTAGGTTCCGGGCAAAAATCCCAATACGTTTCTCAGCCCTTCTGAAAATTGAGAAAGCGGCATATAAGCTCCGCAAATAAAGCCGTACATAGAAGAAACAAGCGTCGATACGGCGGAAATGCCGCCTTGGGTTTTAATGAAGCTTTCAATAATACCTGCAAGCAATGTACCGAAAAGTATACCGCAAACACAATCAACGATAATTAAAAACACGTCGCCTACGGAAAGATACCAACCGACTGCCGCAATATAAATATGTCCAATCAGCATTACGCACATTATTACGATAAAAGTTACGAAAAAGTTTGAAATGAAATAGGAAACAGAAAGCGTAGTATTTTTTATCGGTGAAACACTGAAATCATTTATGTTGGCATTCATTTTATCCTCAACCATAATTACGTTTGAACAGAACGCAACCGTAACGGAGCTTACACTTAGAATAGACGACATAAGCCACGCCCCTGTTATTCCTTCCAGTACTCTCGGCTCAATTGCAACACCGAATTCTGTTGCAATTTGCGTAAAACTACCCGTATAAATATTCTTTAAAAACGTAACAAACAGGACGAGCAGAATTAACGGAGTTATCAATGACATAAAGAACATTACTTTATCTTTAAAATAGCATTTTGTATTTCTCTTTACAAGTGAAACAAGCTTTTTACATTCCTTCATATTAACCTCCGTGTAAATCTTTTCCCGTAACTTTTAAAAAAACATTATCCATATTACCTTTAAGAACTTCGAAATCATCAAAAAGCTCGGGCTTTTCCTTAAAGAACTTAGATACCTCCTCGGTCCCACTCAATTCAATTTCGGTAAAGTCACGCTCGTTCTTAAAGCGATAACCCTGCGTCGAAAAATATTTTTGTGCCGCTTCACGGTGGTTGTAAAATTTTATAAAGTCGCTGGCAAACTTATTTTTCAGATTATGCGGTGACCCCTCTGCCACGATTTTACCCGAATCGATTATAACAACATAATCAGATTCTGACGCCTCTTCCATATAGTGCGTAGTCAAAAATACGGTCAAGCCGTTTTCTTTACGCAATTTTTCGACTATATTCCACATGTTGATGCGAGTTTTAGGGTCAAGTCCGGTAGTCGGCTCGTCAAGAATTAAAAGCCTCGGTTTATGAATAAGCGCACGGGCAATATCAATTCGCCTTTTCTGCCCACCCGATAGCTTATGAAGCGGCCGTTTCAATATTTCTTTCAAATCAAACATTTCAACCGTCTCGTCGAGAGCCGATTTAAACGCGCTACCCGTAATACCGTAAAGCGCCGCGCGGTATTTAAGATTGTCGAGAACGGTAAGCTTTTTGTCCAAAACCGAATTCTGAAATACTATGCCGATATTTCGCTTGATTTTATGGATATGACTATCTGTATCGTAGCCGCAGACGGAAATTTTTCCGTTATCCTTATTCAGAATACCGCTTATAATATTGATGGTCGTAGATTTACCCGCACCGTTTACTCCCAAAAAAGAAAACAACTCGCCTTCCTTGACCTTGAAAGAGATATTATCTACCGCTTTTACCTCTTTAAAAGATTTTTCGAGGTTTTCAATATCAATTATCATTTGCGCCTCCTAAAATATTAATTATTCCGGCAAAAACGTCGCTGTACATTTCGCTTACCTGTTCCATATCGAAATCGAGATAATCTGTAACGTGCATTGTTGCAATACCGTGCCCGAATACCCACATTATGGTGTGCAGCTTTCTTGCTTCGGCTACGCTCAAATTAAGATTTCTTTTAATTATTTCAAGTGATTTTTCAAAACTTGCCTCAATCGAGCCGTATTTAAGACGCGGTTTCGTCATAAAGACGTATTTAAATAGCTCGCGCTCGGT
>CATJZR010000099.1 GCA_949745625.1 uncultured Eubacteriales bacterium
CAAGCAGTTGTACGAACGGACGGATAAATCCATCTCTTCAATCTGCATTGCAAGTATTTTCTGTTGCTTGTCGTCCTCGTTTTTGACGAGTATGTCCATTTCCTTGATGCTGTCGGAAAGGTCGACGAAAAGCGATATGTGGTCCTGCATTATCTTTGCCGCGAGAGATACGATTTCCTTCGCACTGAACGCGCCGTTCGTCGTAATCTCTAAGGTGAGCTTGTCGTAGTCGGTATTCTGTCCGACGCGGGTGTTTTCAACCGAATAGTTCACCTTTTTGACTGGGGTATATATCGAGTCGATGGGAATGTAATCGATAAGCTCGGTTCTGGTGTGGTCCGCACCCTTGTAGCCTCTGCCTCTGCCGATTGTTATTTCCATATCGATTTTGCCGCCCTCGTCAACAGTGCAAATGTGCTGGTCGCCGTTGATTATTTCAATTTCGGCGTCCTCCGATATGTCGCTTGCCTTGACCTCGCAAGGACCTTCCTTATAGAGATGAACTACCTTGACGTAGTCCTTATCGGTAACCTTAGTTTTTATTGCAAGCGTCTTTAAGTTGAGAATTATTTCAGTTACGTCCTCTTTGACGCCCGCGACCGCGGAAAATTCGTGCTTTACAGTTCCGTCGAGAAACCTGATACCCTGTGCAGCCGCTCCGGGAAGTGCGGAAAGCAATATTCTTCTAAGGCAGTTGCCTATTGTAAGACCGAAACCCTTTTCGAGGGGCTCCACGACGACCTTAGCATAAGACTGGTCCTCGCTTTCTTCCACTTCGATTTTGGGCATATCCATTTCGATCATGTTCTACCTCCTGTTTTCTTTATTACTTGGAGTACAACTCGACAATCATGTGCTCTGCTATCTGGCTGTCGATATCATCTCTTGCGGGAAGTGCTAAAATCTTTCCTTCCAGTTTTTCGGGGTTGAATTCAAGCCATTTGGGCATGACGCCGACCTTCATGGCCTTTATCCCTTCAAAATATTTATTTGAAGTTTTGTTTTCTTTGACGGTGATAATATCGCCCACCTTGACGATGTAAGAGGGGATATTTACTTTTTTGCCGTTTACGAGGAAGTGACCGTGATTAACGAGCTGCCTCGACTGCGCGCGGCTTGCGCCTATTCCCATACGGAAAATGACGTTGTCGAGCCTGCGCTCCAAAAGCGAGAGCATATTTTCACCCGTAATGCCCTTCATTCTGTCCGCCTTCTCGTAGTAGGTGCGGAACTGACCTTCCTGTACGCCGTAAATACGCTTAACCTTCTGCTTTTCGCGAAGCTGCTGACCGTATTCGGATACCTTCTTTCTGCCCGCGCCGTGCACACCGGGAGGCGTGGGTCTCTTTTCAAACGGACATTTGCCCGTATAGCATTTATCGCCCTTTAAAAACAGCTTTCCGCCCTCTCTTCTGCAAAGACGGCATTTTGCTTCTCTGTACGTTGCCATATTTCTTTTTTACCTCCGATTATACTCTG
>CATJZR010000100.1 GCA_949745625.1 uncultured Eubacteriales bacterium
AAGCTCTCGAACATATCGTTCGAGAGCTTTTGTCCTTGCTTGAAAGTATAACTCTTAATAATTTAGTTTTTTAATTCCCTATGGGAAGTGCGCTTTTATCCGAGAGTGTTTTTTCATCGCTTGAAAGTGCAACTCTTAAAAATTTAGAATTTAATTCCCTATGAGAAGTGTGCATTAAGCCCCGTTTTTTTATTCGTAAAATTTACTTTCCGAAGCCTTGCCGACGAGTTCGATTAGTTCGCGCTTGTATTCGTCGTCCGCCATATATGCGCCGAGTTCGTTAAGTCTGGTCAAGACGGTTTCAAGCGACGCAGTTCCCTTGTACTTCGAATTGCGAAGGACGAGTCCGAATTCTGCAACGCAGCTTATGAACGACAAATCGTCCGATGACGGAGTGGTAATTTCAACCGAGCAGGTAACGCTTTCGTTACTTTCGGTTGCTCCGCTTACGTCCTTGTATCTGACTTCGGCTTCGGCAAGCTTGCCTTCTGCATTTTCGGAAAGCGCTATTTCGTATAGCGCGGCGACGCAGAGGTTTGCGCCTATTTCTCCCGTATCCGCCTTATCGTTGTTGAAGTCGTCCTCGCTTATAAGCTTTGTGTCGTAGCCGATGAGTCTGTACTTTATAACTTCGTCGGTGAAGGTAACGCCAGCCTTCGCGTCCTTTGCAACGGTGAAAAGCGTGCCGTTCAGTTCATCCACGAAAACCTTGCGCGCTTCCGCGGCGCTGTCAAGGTAGGCGTAGCTTCCGTTGCCGTTTCTGGCAAGCGTTTCCAAAAGGTCGTCGCGCATGTTGCCCATGCCCACGCCTATAACCGAAAGATAGACGCCGCTTTTCGCCTTGTTCTGTATAAATTCGTGAAGTTCGTCAGTGTTCGACATGCCTACGTTGAAGTCACCGTCGGAAATTAAAATAACTCTGTTGTTGCCGCCCTCGATAAAGTGCTTTTGCGCTATTCTGTACGCGCGTTCCAGTCCGTCTCCGCCCGAAGTCGAGCCGGACGCAACGAGGGAAGAGATTGCACTGCGTATTTCCTTTTTTCCCTCGTCGGTACATTCGCCGCCGTCGAGCACGGTTTTAACTCCGCTGGCGTAAGTTACTATTGATACGACGTCCCTGTCGCCCAGTCCGTCCAAGAGCATATTAAAGCCCTCTTTGGCAAGCGGAAGCCGTTCTCTGCCGCTCATAGAACCCGAAACGTCTATCAAAAAGACATAGTTGGCGTTTACGTCTTCAAACTTGACTTGCGTAGTTTTCAGCCCGACGAGCATAAGATTGTTTTCCTCGTTCCACGGGCAGGGAGAAAGTGCCGTAGTCAGCGCGACGGACTTCTCCGTCGGCTCGTCAAAGCCGTAATCGAAATAATTTATCATTTCTTCTATGCGCACGGCGTCGCTGTCGATTTCGAGTCCGTCGTTAATCTGACTTCTTATCTGCGAATAGGACGCCGTGTTTCTGTCAAGCGAGAAGTATGAGGTCGCCGTTTGCGAAACGGAGGTAAAATCTTTTTCGATAATGCTGTCGTGAACGAAGTTGTTTACGTCTGCATCGGTTATATAGTCGTAGCCCGGACCCCACCGGTCGCCCCCATTGTCCATTCCGCTGCACGCGCCGAACAATAAACAGCCTGCGGAAAGCACCGCTATACTTGCCAATAGTTTTTTCATAATCCACCTCGTGTCTTTTTATAATTAAAACGATTGATGGCGCGCGTTTGTCCCGCACATTTTAAAAAAATTTATTTTAAAATCATATCCAGATATTTTTCGTAAGCGTTGCGGTCGGTCGAGCGTACGACGAAGTAGTATTTGACCCCTCCGTAAGAGGCGTGCAGCTTGTATTGCGGCTCGCCGTTTTCGGCGGTTCCGCTTGTAAGATAATAATTTATCCCGCCGTATGTGCCCTTGCTGCCGTCTGCGTAGTCTGAAAGCTCGGCGTAAACCGAGTTTTCGTCGGTAAACTCGACGTATACTTTGGTTTCGTCGCGGCAGAGGTTTGCAAGCAGGTTAACGTCCGCTTTGACAAGCGTCAGCTTGCCGTCTCGGTAGCCCGCGGTGCAACCGTTCACGCTCGCGTTCGAGGATACCGCAAGATTCTGTATAAAAGCCAGCGAGGGGTGCAATTTGTAAACTGCGTAAGCGCTTTTTTCCCGCAAGTCGAGGTCCGCGTCGGTGTAATAGCCGACCTGCGGCTCTGTCGGGACACCGTCGACATTCCGCTTCAAAACTATCGCGACCGCAACGGCAAAGACCAGCGCAAAGCTTGCCGCAACGGAAGCAATTTTCACGAATTTCGGCAAAAACGCGGTTTTCGGTTTAACGTATTTTTTCGCGTCGGCTGTTATACCGTTCGGAGTATTCACACCCTTGAAATACTCTTCGAACTCTTTTTCAAGTTTATCGTCCTTCATTCCTCACCTATTTAACGATTGCACTCAGTCGTTTGTCCCGCCCAAAAATGTTTTTAATTGCTTTTCCGCTCTGTCCTTGGCGCGTTGCACCGCCGACTTGCTAAGCCCCAACTCGCTTGCAATTTCCCGCACCGTCATGTCGAGATAGTATGTTCTGTAAATTATCGCGCGGTCGTCAGGGTTAAGCTTTTCAAGTGCCTGCTCTAACATTATCGCCGTTTCCCTTTTGTCTGGCGAATAGTCAAGCGACGTAAGCGAATAGTATTCCTCGGTGGACACCCTTCCGCGCAGGTTTCGCGATTTGAGGTAGTCCAGCGCGGTATTGCGCACTATCTTCATAAGCCAGCCGTATGCGTTGTCGTCCCGTCCGAAGCGCCGCGCAAACCGCGCCACCTTGATAAAGCTTTCGTGCAGCACGTCTTCGGCGTAGTCTCTGCCGACTATGCTCAAAGCCACGGCGTACATTTTTCCGCCCGCAAGCGAATAAACGCCGTCAAGACAGTCGGCAAAACCGTCCGCCACCGCGCGTATAAGCCTATTAAGTTTTTCGCCGTCGCTTTCAATCATAACTATATTGTGTATTATAATAGTGCGTTTGTCAATAATTTACTTGCAAAAATATCCGTTCGAGTATATAATATCCTTAATGAAATTTTATAAAATGCACGGACTCGGTAACGATTATATTTATTTCGACTGTATGCGCGAGCAAATTGCCGAGCCCGAAAAACTGTCCGTAAGGTTGTCCGACAGGCATTTCGGCGTCGGCGGTGACGGAATAATTCTGCTTTTACCCTCTGAAATTGCCGACTGTAAAATGCGTATGTTCAACGCCGACGGCTCCGAGGGCAGAATGTGCGGTAACGGTGTGCGCTGCATAGGCAAGCTTGCGCGCGACCTCGGCTACGTGAAGGGCGACACTTGCACCGTAGAAACGCTTTCGGGAATAAAGCGCCTCGAATTTTTTTACGGCGAGGACGGAGCGGTTTGCACTGTGCGCGTAAATATGGGCGCGCCGCTGCTTGCGGGCGCGGATATTCCATCGTTGTTCGTCGGAGAGAGAGTGGTGGGACAGCCGCTTGAAATAGACGGAGTAAGCTATGCGGTAACGCTCGTCAATATGGGCAATCCGCACTGCGTCGTATTTACCGACACCGCGGACGTTGAAAAAGCGGGATGCAAGTTCGAGCGCAATGCCGCTTTCCCCGACAGGATTAATACCGAGTTCGTAAAGGTAGTCGGAGACAATATCCTTGAAATGCGGGTTTGGGAGCGCGGCAGCGGCGAAACTTACGCCTGCGGCACGGGCGCTTGCGCCGCGGCGGTAGCGGCGGTGCTGAACGGCTTTTGCGACGCGTCCCGTCCCGTAACGGTACGACTGTTGGGCGGCGAGCTGCAAATAGAGTATAGCGACGTCGTTTATATGACGGGCGGCGCGACTCTTGTGTTCACGGGCGAGCTTATCTTTTAAATGCGGATAAGTATTCTAATCTTTAAACTAAAAAAATATACTTGATAGTAACGCGGTAACGTATTTATAAAAGCCGCATGCAGGTGACAATATGAAATTAAACGGCTGTTTTGACAACTTAACCGAAAACTACCTTTTTGCAGAGGTAGGCAAAAGAACCAACGAATATATTGCCGCCCACCCCGACAAGAAGATAATTAAGCTGGGCATAGGCGACGTAACGCTGCCGCTCGTTCCCGCGGTTATCGAGGCTATGCACGGCGCGGTGGATGAAATGGCTTCTGCCGATACGTTCAGGGGGTACGGCCCGTACGAGGGCTACGCGTTCCTCCGCGAGAGCATTAAAAAGCATTACGCCGAGCTGGGCGTGAACGTGGGTATTGACGAAATTTTCGTTTCAGACGGCGCCAAGTCGGACCTCGGCAGTATTCTCGATTTGTTCGACAAGGACAATACCGTCGTGGTTACCGACCCCGTGTATCCCGTCTACGTCGATACCAACACCCTTGCGGGCAGGAAGGTAATACTTGCGTCCGCGACCGAGGCTAACGGCTTTTTACCGATGCCGGACCGTTCTGTCAAGGCGGATATTATTTATATCTGTTCGCCCAACAACCCCACCGGCGCGGCGTATTCCAAGAAGCAACTTAAAGAGTGGGTAGATTATGCGAACGCCGTCGGTGCGGTTATTCTCTACGACGCCGCATACGAGTGCTTTATTTCGGATAAGTCGCTTGCTCGTTCGATATATTCGGTAGAGGGCGCAAAGAGCTGCGCCGTGGAAATCTGCTCGTTTTCCAAGACGGCTGGCTTCACGGGCACGCGCTGCGGCTATACCGTAGTTCCCGCTGCGATATGCGGCGGCAAGCTGAATAAAATGTGGTACAGGCGTCAGGCAACAAAATTCAACGGAGTGTCTTACGTTGTGCAAAAGGGTGCGGCTGCGGTCTATACCGAGCAAGGCATGGCCCAGATACGCGCGAATATAGACCGTTACAGGCGCAACGCGCAGCTTATAGCGGACTGTATGGATAGGCTGGGAATATGGTATACGGGCGGTAAAAACTCGCCGTATATCTGGTTGAAATGTCCGCGCGGTATGGGTAGCTGGGAATTTTTCGACTATCTTTTAAACAATGCGCAGGTGGTGGGCACGCCGGGCGTCGGGTTCGGCACAAACGGCGAAGGCTTTTTCCGTCTGACGGCGTTCGGCAGCGAAGAGGCAACCAAAGAGGCGATAGCGAGAATAGAACGCCTGCTATCGGAATAAAGGTGATTTATGATAGGTATACATGAGAGGGGCGCGGGAGTATTGTGCGCAATATCGTCGCTGCCCAACGAGTACGGAATAGGGTCTCTCGGGGACGAAGCTTACGAGTTCGCGCGGCTTTTAAAAAAGGCGGGCGTCAAGTTCTGGCAGGTTCTGCCCACGGTGCAGACGGGCTTTTGCGACAGTCCGTATCAGTCCGTTTGCTGCTATTCGGGTAACCCGTATTTTATCGATTTAAAGGCGCTGCACAGGGCGGGATTGCTCGACGAAGAGGAGCTGCAATCCGCGGTAATGCCTGCGGGCGAAATAGACTACGGCTCGCTTTACGAGCGCAGGTTTAATCTTTTACGCCTTGCGTACGCCCGTTTCAATATTAAGGACAGGGATTTCACCGCCTTCGTGGAAAGCAGAGAATTCGATGATTACGCACTTTTCATGTCGCTTAAATCTCGCTTCGGCGGCACCTTCGATACGCTTCCCGACGCTTATAAATTCAGGGAAAAGCTTGCAATGCTGGAATTCCGCCGCTCTGTCATGAAAAGCGATTTTCTGTTCTGGCAGTTCGTTCAGTTCGTTTATTTTCAACAGTGGGGCAAGCTTAAAGCTTACGTAAATTCACTAGGAATAAAAATTATAGGCGATATTCCGCTTTACGTCGCTTACGATTCGTCCGACGTTTGGGCTCATCCCGAGCTGTTCAAGCTTGACAGGCAGCTCAGACCCAAGGCGGTAGCGGGAGTTCCGCCCGACTATTTTTCAAAGACCGGTCAGCTTTGGGGCAATCCGCTCTACGACTGGGACATAATGTTCGAGGACGGCTTCGACTGGTGGGTAAAGCGTATCGAAAAGGCGAAATCGCAGTTTGACGTAATAAGGATAGACCATTTCAGGGGGCTTGAACGCTACTATTCCATTCCTGCGGGCGCGGAGGACGCGACCGTGGGCGAATGGCTGCCGGGACCCGGTGTGCGTCTGTTCTACGAGATAAGAAGGCGTTGCGGCGACGTAGATATTATTGCCGAGGATTTGGGCGAAACGGACGCGGCGCTTGCGCGGCTTATGGAGAGGACGGGCTTCCCCGGCATGAAGGTGCTTCAATTCGCCTTCGACGGCAACCCCGACAACCCCTACCTGCCCGCGAATTTTAGCGAAAACAGCGTGGTATATACGGGCACGCACGACAACGACACGACGCTCGGTTATCTCGATTCGCTTACGGACGAACAGTTTGCCGACTTTAAAACGCAGCTTCGCGCCGCGCTTAAAAGCGAGGGCGTGGTGCATCCGTTCGTCTCGCGGGAGCAGACCGTTTGGGCGCTTAATACCTGCGCGCTCGCATCGTCCGCAGGCATCGCGGTTCTGCCCGTTCAGGACGTAACCTGCGCCGACGGCAGCGCCCGCATGAACGTACCTGCCCGCCCCGAGGGTAACTGGCGCTATCGCTTGGAGGCTTTTCCGTCGCGCCGCTCGCTCGCGCTTTTAAAACGCGCTATAGAAGAAAATTACAGATAATAAAATCGCCCTGCACGCGCAGGGCGGTTTTCATTATAAACGCAGCCCGCCGAACTTCGGCGGGCTGCGTTAAGTTTTTTCAAAAATTCGGGTGCAGAGTACCGTCATATCGTCGACGACTGTTTTTGTGCGTTCCCGCGCGGCTATCAGTATGGTATCGGCAAGGCTTTGCGGGTTAAGCGGCCTTAAGCTTTGCAGATACTCGTACAGCTCTGTAGAGGATGAAAACGCCGAGGTTATGCCGTCGGACATAAACACCACTATATCGCCCGCGCGCAGCTGCTCGGTGCAGACTGTGGGGCGCAGATTTTCCAAAATTCCGAGCGGCAGGCTCTGGCTTTCCAAAACCTTTATTTCGCCCTCGCGTACGATAATTCCCGCGGGTGAGCCAATTTTTACGAAGTCCGTCATGCCGGAGTTTAAATTTACGGCGGCTATATCAATGCAGGTAAACCGTTCGTCGCGGTTAAAGGAAAGCAGCTTGTTTATAGTGTTTAAAACGGTGCCCTCGGGCATCTCTGCGCGGTAGAAAGCCTCTATGAGAGAAATCGCGGTTGCGGAAACCTTTTTTGCGTATTCGCCGCTTCCCATCCCGTCGGACAGCGCCATTAAAAAGCTGTGTTCGTTTATTTTTATTACAGAGTGTGTGTCGCCCGAAACCTTTTCTCCGCTTTTAATTGCGTACGCTACTCCGAACGCCGCATCGAGGCGTGGAGGGGCGCTGAACACGAGGCAGCTTTTTTCGCCGTCGTAGCTGAGCTTGTCTTTGAGCAGGTATTTCCTGTTTGTAACCTCGCTTATAATCGCCGTCATTGCCTTTGCGTCTGCGCGCCCGCTGACTACCGCGAGTATTTCCATATTCTCGCTGTCGACGTAAAGCTCGGGACAGGCAATGCCGTGGGTGGAAAGCTTTTCTGCAAGCTTCTTTTCAAGCTCGGCGTATTCGCGTGAGGTGCGGCTGAGCTCAACCGCGCAGTTCTTCATTACCTCGGCGACGCCGCGAGCCTGTTCGGCAAGCAAAACTCGCCCGCTTCTCGCATTTTCCGCCTCGGTCATAAACCTGCGATATTCTGCGATAAGCCCGTTAAGACGCACTAAAACATCGGTGGGGTTAGAGCAGTTCACCGTAACCTCTGACGGTAAATCGATGAGGTTTGCCTTGCCCTTTATGCAGCCCGAATCAATTAACTTTTTAAATCCCGTGTAGACGTTGGTGCGCGCGCAGGTTTTGGCTCTGTCGCAGTTTTTGCAGCACTTTTCTTTGAGTTCTTCAAGCATGCGGCTGCGCGAAGCGGAATCGTTTATATCATCGTCGAGCGCGTTGAATGCGCACTCTATCTCGCGGAAAACCTCGCTTATGCGGTACAGCCTTTCGCCCGTGCGGCGTCTGCTGCGTTCGACGGCGGTATCGGGCAAAACCTCTTTAACGAGCAGCCTTTGTTTCATGCTTTTGAGATGATTTTCGGAAAACAGAACGGGAAGCGCTGCGGTGCATAAAAGCAGCAGTGCGCGGAATACTATAAGAACGACGGCGCAATCGAAACCGCCCTTGAAATAGCAGTACACCGCGGTAAGCGCTGCCACGACGACGCTGGGCGCGGCTCTGCCCGCGCCGCAGAAAAGAAGCGCGGCGGTAGCCGCGGCTATGTAGACTGTAAACGGTTCTGCCGACAGCGTGACGGCTGCGGGCGGAAGCGCGGTTATCAGCGCGAACACGAGCGCGGAGGGCGAGCGGGCAAGTCGTACGGCGAAAATTATCACGCCTGCGGTTATCGCCGTGTATGCGAAAAATCCGCATAGGTTGTAAACGCCCGTTCCGAATGCGGCGTAGACAACGGCGCAGCAGACCAACTCGTCCTCTTTCAGCCTGCACCGCATTGCGCGGAATAGCAGCGCGTATACCGTTTTGAACGAGAAATACGAAAAAACTATTACGGCGGCTGCGGCAACGCCCTTGAACGCGTATTCGTTTTCGAGAAATTCGATTCCCGAAATGCCCTGTGTTCGTGCAAACGCTATGTAAGGTGCGAGTGCGATAGCGAGATATGCCGCCGCCTCGATACGGATTTTGCGTCCCGTTTTGCGGTAGATGAATGTGACGAGTCCGAGAAAAACCGCCTCGAAAAGGCAGAGAAGGGTGGCGACCCAGTCAAGGTACACTATCGAGGATAGCACGTAGAGCACGGGTGTTAAAAGTACGTTTGTTCCGCACGTCAGCATAGCAAAGCATAGCCCGACGGAAAATGGAATTTCGGCAAGAGTTTTGTTTATGAAGATAACCGCCACGGCGTAAATCAGGTACAGTGCCGTGCTTTTCGCGTTTATTTTAAAAGTCATAACTAAATTGTATAACTTGTGAAGGTAAAAAATTTGTCTGTTAATATAACTAATTGTAAAAAATTACAAAAAATTTTTTTCATAACCTGCGGATAAAGGTACATAATAATTTTGAAACTTTATGCGTATTACTTGACTGTTTTTGCATAATTGTGTAGAATAATAAAAAATGCATCGGGGATTTCTATGGAAGAAGAGATTAAAAACGGCGACGGCGGAATAACCTTAGGTTATATTTTCCGCACTATTTTTTCGCAGAAGTGGCTTGCGCTTATTATTGCGGCTGTAATTACGGTTGCGGGTGCGCTTGGTCTGTATTTTATGGGTAAATCGGGTATGGTTTACTCTGTTTCATTTGTTTTGCAGTTACCGAAAACAGGCGAAGCTTCAACGACGTCGTATACTTATCCGGACGGCGAAAGCTTTTACTTTACGGACCTGATTTCCTACGAAAATCTTATGCAGGTTGCATCCCGCAAGGATTTCGAGGGTATTGACGTCGAGGCGATGGTAAAGAGTAACGACATATCCATAATCCGTTCAGTCGATAAAATTGACGAGGATTCAAAAGACGGCGTTTACGATTTGAACTATACGGTCAAGGTTAAGGCGAAATACTTCGAGGACGAGGACAAGGCGCGCAGCTTTATCGAGGCGATTACCGCGTTCCCTCGCGAGTATATAAGCCAGATGAACATCAACTACGACCAGAGCCTCACCTCGTCAAAGTCCGCGGTGACCTATGACGAGCAGCTTAATCTTCTTAAAAATCAGGCGCAGTACATCCAGTCCAGATACAGCGCGCTTATAGGCGCCTACGGCAACGAATTCGTTGTCGGTGACGGAAGAACTCTCGGTCAGTGCAAGAACGAAGTCGACGCGTACGTCGCGAAAGATTTATTCAGTAGCTTGATTACCCGTGCCAAGGAAAACAGCTATATAAAATCGGGTACCGAAGAGAAAATCAGGTACGAGAGCGAGCTGTATTCGAAAAAGCTTGCGTTAGCGCGCGCGGAAGAAACGCTGAAAAAGCTTATTGAGTTTCAGACGAACACGGGCTCTACGATTATCTACGATGAGATTATTTCTCTGAACAGGGAAATAGCCACCTTAAATCAGGAAATGGACATTATAAAAGGTTACCTTGCCGCCTATTCGGATGAAAGCAAAATAGCTCCTGCCGAATTCGAGGCGGAGATTGCCAAGGTCGAAGCAGCGGTAGCCAAGTTCACCGAGGAAATTAAGCCCATTTCCTCATACGTTTACGGCAGAGTGACAAAGATTAACTTCCTGAACTCGAGAGTCGTCGAGGTAGAGGGCGGCAGAGGAATAATTATGAGCGGAATTATCGCGCTTGTTGCGGGCGTCGTAATTGCGGCGGTGGTTGCGTTTATCGTAGGTTGGAGCAAGCAAAAGAAGGTCAAAATAGAGAAGGTAGTCGGCGGACCCGTTTACGGTGAGGCGCAGCTGCAAATTGCGGCGGCGGACGAGCGCGACGACGAAGAAGACAAAAAAGAATAAAAACGGTCAAATTAAAGCGGAACGCTATTGCGAGCCGCTTTTATTTTTATGTTGATTTTTCCGCCGCTTTATGTTATACTGAGCAATCAGAGGGTTAAGATGACGGAAATAGAAAAGCTTTTGAAATTTATATCCCCGCATAAGCTTGCGGACAGTGCCTTTTTTAAAGACCTTCTCGACGGCGGGCGGCAGCGCGCCTACGAGGAAGAGAGAATAAGGGCTGTAATGCTTGTATTGAAGGCTCTGTATATAAACAAGTTGAAAAATAAAATCGCAGACGCAAGTCGCGAGCGCGACGTTATAAATTCCGCAAGCGAGCATACCACCGAAAATTACAGGCGCGTGCGCGAGCTTAACGCCGAGATTGCTGTACTTAAAGAAAAGCTGCTTTCCTACAAACCCTTTTTCGACGAACCGTATTTTGCGCGCATGGACCTTATAGACGGTATCGAGGGCTACAACAGCTACTATATAGGCAAGCGCGGCGATCAAAACCTCGAAATAGTGGACTGGCGCGCCCCGCTTGCGCGCAGGTATTATCAAAAGAGCAAGACTTCTTTTAAAATTAACGAATATGACTATAAACTGATACTTCGCCGTGCGCTGCGCACAGGGGGCGGAAAGGTGCTGGATATGAAAAACGAGTACCTTTCCCTTAAAGGGTATCTTTCCGAGGAGGAAATAGGCGGGCGTGACGAAGCGATTATTTTCGACCCGTTTTTGAAGGAAATACTCGAAACCCGCAAGGAAAAGCGGGAAATTTGCGATATAATAGAAACCATACAGGAAAAACAGTACGAGATTATCACATTGCCGGAAAATGCCGAATTCGTTTTGCAGGGCGTTGCGGGCAGCGGCAAAACTATGATAATGCTGCACAGGCTGTCATATATATTATATAACGACGAAACGCTGCGCCCTTCGGACGTGCTCGTGGTAACGCCTTCGGACTCGTTCAACGCGTTCATTGACGAGCTTGCGAGAATACTCGAGCTGGAAAGGGTGAAAACGTCAACGCTTGACGGGTATTTTTTAAGCGTATTAAAGAATTCGGGCGTGGTTATAGATAATAAAATAGACTGGTTTCAGCCGCTGCCCGACGAATTTTTAAACTACGTTTATACCGACGAATTCGTTAAAGAAATACGCGTTAAACTTGCTAAAATTTACGACGGAATATACGGAATGTTTACCTCGGACGGGTGCAGAGAGGTCACGGACGGCGTGCTTGCCGCGTTGAAGTTACAGGAAGAAAAATACGCGCGCATAAAGAACGCAAGTCTCAGGGTCAGGCGTTCGGTGCTCGGCGAAATCAAGGAAAAGCCCGACGGCGGACTTTACTACACCAAGCAGTTCAGAAACGCGTTTAACTGCGTTTCCGACGTGCGCGAGTTTTTGCAGCTTCTTTCGGACGAGCGCATGTGCGGACAGGCCTTCTTTTACAGGCAGCTGCTGTCCTTCTACAAGTCGCTGAAATTTTTGCGCAGGTATTCCGAAAAAATCTGCCTTGCGGCGGTGGCGGATTTGGACGCGCTGCACGGCACGGTGGAAAAGGAAATTTCCGACCTTAAAAGATACAAAATTACTGTCGACGGCAAGGAAACGCTGACTTACTCCGACCGCATTGCGAAGCGCGAGGAGCTTAAAAAAGAGATAGTCTCGACTTGCGAAACGGTGAAAGAGATAGCTGAGGCGTTCGTGCCGCTTTACGACTTTGCGGACGTTTTGCGCGGCGAAAGCTATCTGGTTGCGATAGGAAAGTGCGAAACGACATACGACGTGTTAAGATTTTTCTACCGCGAGACGGTAAAGAAAATAAAGACACGTTTTTGTGTTGCCACGAAAAAGCTTTGCCGTACAGACCCCTATTCGATGTGTCTTATTCTGTGCAGTCTGGGTTTGCCGCTTACGCCGAAATACCGTTTTATTTTCGTTGACGAAGCGCAGGATATTTCTCCGAACGAGTACCGCGTGTTGCAGGCGGTCAACGACAGGGCGGCGTTCAATATTTTCGGCGACCTTAAACAGAATATCACTCCGTACCGCGGAATAAAGGACTGGTCGGAGCTTGGGTATAAGCAATTCAGCCTCAACTTAAATTATCGTAACACTAACCGCATAGTCGAATACGTTTCGCGCAACCTCGACATAGATATGCGCGCAATAGGTACCGAGGGGGACGGAGTGGAAATAATTTCCGCGCGGGCGGTCACGTCGTACCTCTCTAAATTCAACGGGCTCAGCGCGGTCATCTGCTCGGAGACGGGGCTTGAAAAATATACGCGCAAAAGCTACAACGTCGTAAGGAATACGGGGCGCATATCCAAGACGAAAATAAATATAATGACCGTGTACGAAAGTAAGGGCTTGGAATTTACCTCCGTAGCCGTAGCCGACGGCGATATGACCGAGCACGAGAAATATATCGCCTACACGCGCGCACTTAAAAATCTGGCGCTGATAAGACAGGGATAATTTGGCAATAACTGTTGTCAGGAAAAATAATTTGTGATAAAATAAAAATATGGCTAATAAAACGAAAAACACAAGTATGATTGAAATCGAAGGCGAACTTCTCAATGCGGTAAGCTACGCGACATATTATTGCCGTCTGCCGCTTTTTACGACGTTCAAAATTTTTAACCGCTCGGAGGAAAACGCGCAGGACGTCACCGTCTGCATCAGCGGGAACGAGCTTATTCTGCCCACGGAAATTGCCGTGTCCGAAATTCCGCACGAAAGCAGTATGTCGGTTACGGTTGAAAACGTGCTCAACCCCAAATATCTTGCGGACCCCGAGCAGCCCGAAAAATGTAAGGTCGCAATCAAGCTTATGCAGGGCAAGAATGCCCTTTGCTCGCTTAAAGCCGAGGTGCTCGCGCTTCCGATAGACTGTTGGAGCGGACTTTCGGGCAATGTGGAAATGCTTGCCGCGTTCGTGCGCCCCAAGCTTGCCGACTGCCAGAAAATACTTGCCGAGGCGGGCTTGCAGCTTAAAACCTGGGGCTATTCGTCGGAGTGGAGCGGCTATGCCGGCAACGACAGAAACGCCGTCCGCAACGCCGTCGCCGCAGTATATTCGGCGATACGCCACCTTGATATAGAGCGCGTAGAGGATAAGGACCTTACCGAAACGGTCTGTGCGGGCGATATAAGTAAGATAGTCAAAAACAAGAGCGCTACGCCTTTAGAGCTTGCGCTTTTCGCCGCGTCGTGCTTCGAGGCGACCAAGCTGAATCCCGTTCTCGTAATGGGTAAAAACAAGGTCGGCGTAGGCGTGTGGCTGTATGAAAGCTGTTTTTCGTGTTCGGTACAGGACGATATTTCTGTAATAGAAAGATATATAATGGACGGCGTCAACAACCTTGCGGTATTCGACTGCGACGATATGTTCGCGCACAAAAACGCAAGCTTTACGACCAGCGCGTCCCACTTCGAATCATTTATACGCAGCAACTCGTTCGACCTCTGTCTCGACGTCAAGCGCAGCAGGATAGGAGGAATTTTTCCTCTGCCGCTCAAAGTAAAGACCAAGTCGGGCTACGAGCTGTTGGACGATAAAGAGCTTTCGTACAGTGCGAAGCCGCGTCAGCTAATCGACGCAAGCAAGTACGAATATTCGCGTACGGAATCGAAGGATAAGTCCTGGCAGCGCCGACTGCTTGATTTGTCTCTTCGCAACAACCTCTTGAATTTTCGCTATAAGCGCGACTGTCTGCATTTGCTTTCCGCTGATTTACCCGCTTTCTGTGAGCGACTTGCGCTCAAAGATAAATTCAGACTCAGCCCGCCCGCCTCTGCAATAAAGGATGCTGCGTACTTCGGCGGCGCTACGGTAAAGAGTATGGAAGAGCTCATTTCCATAGAGATGAAGTCGGGACAGCTTAGGTGCTATTCTGGCTCGGAAACCCTTTCCGAGGTCGTAGGCTCGCTTATAAGGAAGTCGCGTGCGTCGGAGGAAGAGACGGGGGCAAAGACGCTGTACCTTGCTTTCGGTTTTCTCAAATGGAAGCACAAGAGCGACAGCGAGCATAAATTTGCGCCGCTTGCCCTTTTGCCTGTCAATGTTAAAAAGAGCAAAAACTCGGTAATAACGCTTGAAATAGGCGAGGGGTACGAGGTAAACACGACGTTGCTCGAATTTTTGAAACAGGAATTCGGCATAGATATTCGCGGGCTTGACGGCAAAGAGCTTTCGCCTAAGGAAATAATAGCGGTATTCCGCGCAAAGACGGCGAACATGAAGGGGTGGTCTGTCTACGAGGACGTTTACCTTTCGCAGTTCACGTTTGCGCGCTACGCGATGTGGGCGGATGTCAAAAAGAATATTGCCGACTACAAGAGAAATCCGCTTATCGCAAGTTTGCTGTCCAATGCAAACAAAATGGAAAATAACAAGCTTACGGGCGAGGGCGAGGACGACGGCGAACCGTGCGATATTATAACCCCGTTGCCGTGCGACAGCACGCAGTACGCCGCGGTTGCGGAGTCGGCTAAGGGGACTACATTCGTTCTGCACGGACCTCCGGGCACGGGCAAGAGCCAGACGATAACCAACATGATAGCAAACGCAATGTTCAACGGTAAGCGTGTGCTTTTCGTCGCCGAAAAACAGGCGGCGTTGCAGGTTGTAAAAAAGCGTCTTTCCGATATAGGCGTCGGCGACTTCTGTATGGAGCTTCATTCGGGCAAGACTGCCGACAAGGGCGAAATAGTCCGTTCGATAGAAAATACGCTCGCGCTCAAATGCGATACCCCGGACGGCAAGTTCGCCGCCGCGGGCGAAAGAATCAAGTCTGCGCGCAACACCTTGAAGGCGCCGCTTTGTGCGCTGCACAAAAAACGCAGATTAGGCGTTTCGGTGTACGAGGCGATACTATATTACCTGCAAAACAAGAACGCCCCCGAGCTTGTGGACATTGAAAGCACGTTCTACGATTCGCTGACCGAGGAAAAGCTTGCCGAGTGCGAGAAAATGCTTATTACCTCGCAGGCTGCGGCGGAGGAGTGCGGCGGCGTATACCGCTCGCCGTTCTCGGGCGTAGGACTCACCGAGTGCGACCGCGGCGTGCGCACGGGCGTTCTTTGCGCGGCGGAGGTGCTTATCGCCGAATTGAAGCATCTCAAAAATTATATAGCGCTTTTCAACGACACCTTCAATCAGAAGGTCAGCAAGTTTACCGCGCTGAAACTGAAATCGCTTACCAGCATACTCGGTATTTTAAAGAGTGGCGCGTTGGAAGAGTTTTTTGAGTGCGACGAAACCGAATTTTACAAATTCTACAACGCGAATATACTTTACGATAACGCCGTAAGGCTTTGGGCAACACGTTTCAAGGCTCTGCCGGAAATCGGCAAGCTTGCAGACAAAATCGACGACGAGCTTGAAAACTGGGGCGAAAACTACCGTTCGTCCAAGCTGCTTCTGACTATTATCAAGCGTATGAATAAGTGTGCCGAAACCCCTTTGAAGGAAAAGGAGGAGATGGACTGGATAAAGCGCGCAAGAGAGCTTGAAGAGTACAAAAAGCGCATGTTTGCCAACACTAAGCTCGGAGCGCACTTCGCCGCTATGGGCGGAGCGATTAATGCGAAAAAGCGCGAAGACTTTTTAAAGCCGCTTTACGATTTGCACTCGCTTTGCGCTCAGGTGTTTATGGACTACAACGCAGACTCGTTCAACAGCGTGTGCATAGGCGCATCCGGCGGTCAGCTCCGTCCGCTCGTCACGGGGCTTATGCTTGCGATAGCCTCGTTCAACAAGAGCTGCGAAACCTTCTTAAAGACCCTTAAAATAGATAAAAAGGAAACTGCCGACTGCGATTTGTTCGACTACTACACGGTAAAATGCACAGCGTTAATCGACAATATCGATATGCTGCCGGCATGGTGTCTGTACAAGTCCACGGCAAAGCAGCTTGAAGACAGCGGGCTTAAATTTATGACGGCGGCAATGGAAAACGGCAGGATAAGCGGCAACGCGATTCTCGCGTCGTTCAGAAAGAACGTCTACCGCAACTTTATTCAGACCAACATCCCCGCAGACGAGGATTTGGCGTCATTTTCGGCGAGCGTGCAGGAGGCGACCGCAGCGTCGTTCTCGCAGCTTATCGAGGAGTTTAACGACTTGACGCGCAGTCACCTGCGCGAGGTACTCGTTTCCAGACTGCCGGAGGCTGAAACAGAGGGCCCTCTCGCACTGGAAATGATGGCGTTCAACCGCAGTGTAAAGGGCAATATGCGCGGCTTTAACCTGCGCAACCTGTTTACGGAAATTCCCCAGCTTATGCGAATAGTCGCGCCTTGCATGCTTATGAGCCCTGCGACCGTTTCGCAGTATCTGCCTGCCGACCCCGAGCTTTTCGATACCGTCATTTTCGACGAGGCGTCGCAGATGCCCACTTGCGAGGCGGTACCTTCGCTTGCACGCGCTAAGAGTGCGATTATCGTCGGAGACCCCAAGCAGATGCCGCCGACTACGTTCTTCACCGCGTCGGGGCAGGACGAGGACAACCCCGAAACCGAGGACTTGGAATCGGTGCTTGACGACTGCCTCGCGCTCGGGATACCTGAAAAGCATCTGGTTTGGCACTATCGCTCCAAGCATGAAAGTCTGATTGCGTTCTCGAACGTAATGTACTATTCCAACAGACTCTGCACCTATCCCTCGCCCGACGCGCTTGAAAGTAAGGTAACTATGAAATACCTCGAAGACGGCGTTTACGAAAGGGGACTGAGTAAGTGTAATAAAAAAGAGGCGGCAGCGCTCGTCGATGAGGTTATAAGAAGACTTAAAGACGACAGACTCAGACATTCGAGCATAGGTATAGTGACGTTTTCGACCCCGCAGCAGGTGTTTATAGAGCGTATGCTTTCCAAGAAAATTGCCGAGCAGCGCCTCGAGGAAGTCGCCTTCGAGCGAGAGGAACCGCTGTTTGTCAAGAACCTTGAAAACGTGCAGGGCGACGAACGCGACGTCATTTTATTCTCGGTGTGTTACGGCCCCGACGCTCACGGCAAAATATCGCTCAACTTCGGGCCGCTTAATCAACTCGGCGGTTGGCGCAGGCTCAATGTCGCGGTATCTCGCGCAAGGGAGGAAATGATGGTTTTCTCGTCTATGCGCTATTCGATGATAGATATGTCGCGCACAAATTCGCGCGGCGTCGCGGGGCTTAAAGCTTTCCTCGAATTTGCGGAAAAGGGCAGAACGAGCATTTCCGTCAAGTCAAACGAAATAATTTTGAATAAACAGGGGATAGGCAAGTTTATTGCTGAAGAGCTTTCGTCATACGGCTACGAATGTCGCTGCGACGTCGGAGTTTCGGACTTCAAAATCGACGTTGCCGTCGTCGACCCGCAGAACAGGCACAACTTTATTCTCGCAGTGCTTTGCGACGGTTCGCAAAGCTCGTTCTCGGTCAAGGACAGGACGATTTTGCAGGTGCAGACGCTTAAACGCAACAACTGGAACGTGGTAAGGCTGTACGCACTTAACTTCTTTAATAACCCCAAGCGCGAAATAAAGAAGATTAAGGACTTTCTCGACAGGCTTACCGCGAGCGCGAAGCCGTCGGTTACCAGCTTTAAAAAGCCGTACAAGGCGTGCAAAACCGACGTAAAGGAATGTGCGCCCGAATATATCTTAGGCGGCAAAAACGATGCGGAGGTTGTTCGTACGATAAAGTCGGTCGTAGCTGCGGAGGAGCCTATATCTCATCAGTTTTTGATAAAGCGCACGCTCGCGCAGTACGGGATATTGAAATACGGCGTCAAGCTTGAAAACAAGTTGACCACGCTTATTAATCTATGCGGATTCGCGCGGGCGAAAATTCTCGGCAATAAGTATTACTTCCGCGCCGACAAGTATTCGTCGTTCGACAGGTACCGCGTGGAGGAAGGAACGCAGCTTCGCTCCGCCGATACCGACTTTACGCCGTACGACGTTATATCGCTTGTAAAGGGCATACTTTTAAGCCGCGTCAGCGTCTACGTGGACGAGCTCGTCCCCGCCGTTTTAAAAGAGCTTAAAGTCCGTTCGTCGGAAAAATTCACTTCCTTTATTTCCGCCTGCATTGACGAGGGTGTAAAGCGTGGCATCTTTATCCGCAGCATTTCCGATAAAATAACCCTGTCTTAATGTATACCCGCGACGGCTTTGCCGTCGCAGGTGTTATGCAAAAATTTTCAATTTCAGACGAACGTAAACATTTGCCGCGTGTATATATTAATGAGGGCACAAGGATAACTTAATAATGCTTCGGACAGACGTAAAAAAATAATAAATGCTTATTTTATTAAAATTGTCACATTTTTTATTTAATTAATCTCTTTAATTAATAAAAGGTAAATTTTGAAAAAGGGAGGTGGTTCATAGTTTAAATAATAGTAGGTAATCGCAAAGTTTTAAAATAAGGAGGTATTATGAGAAAATTTGTTTCAATTCTAATTGCAATCGCGTCAGTAATCGGCATTGCAATTTCATTTGCGGGGTGTAATGTTGAAGTGACCGGCGGATTTTATACTTTGAAAACGGCATACGATAACGGTTGGTTAGATGTGGACGACGTCAGAAGTATTGCATGCTGTTATTATGATAATTATTCGCTTGAGACAAACCCGTATAGCGGAGCATACAAAGAGCCGACGGAAAAATTAAGCAGAACGAAACAAAAAGAGCTTAAAAAAGCTTATTCGAATTCCACAAAATATAACAATATAAAAATTCATAGATATTATGGCACGTATAACGGGAACATCGTCGTCTATATCCGGGATGACGATTTTAAATGTGACATAGCATATCAACCGGAATTAAATATCGGCGGAATAACATTTATTAATTTTTTCCCGGGGTATGTTAACATTTATCATCCTTATGAAGAAAAGCCGCCCATAGACGTAAGGGGAAGCTTTTACGGCTTAAAGCAAGCTTATGACAACGGCTGGCTTAGCACGGACGACTTAAAGAGCATTGCTTGCCATTACTATGATATATATGAATATCCCGAAAACCCGTATAGCGGAGCATACGAAGAGCCAACAAATTTGAGCAAGGAGCTTGAAATCGAAGTTAAGCAGGCTTATCTGGAGCAAATAGCCGATTATCCCGAAGGTATGTTGTACGACGTTGATATTTTTCGTTATTACGGGATATATAACGGCAACGTGGTTGCTGCAATATCAAGTAGATATAAGGCATTAGATTTTACGCAGGAAGAAAATGAAATTGGCGGAATAACCTTTGATAATTTGAGACGCTATGATATACGTGTATATCATATAAATTAAAATAAAAAAGAGGGACTTATGAAAACTAAATTTAAATATATTAGTTTGGCGGTTTTATTTGTTATATCGTTTATTGCAGTTATTTTATCGACTACATTTATTAGTAAAAAGGTTAACGCACTTACGGTAGATGAATGTCTAAATCAGGAGAGAGGTTTTTATATTAACGATGTTGCAGATGGCACTTCGGTATCTTATATTGTCGGTGATGGAAGCGGAATAAACCCGTTGGCTACGGACTTCAAAAGTTCGTGCATAGACTATTGCAATTCACACGGTCCGGGTCGCGAGTCGGGAGGACCGGCATTGTTAAATACGGGGTGCAGAAATTATATGGCAAGCGGTTTTATTTATGGAGCAACCGATATACCGTATTGGATAAATATGTCAACTATAAATAAGACTATTATCAGCTCTCAAATCATTTCAGAAATTCGAACACAATCTGTAATGTGGAATCAAGCCAAAATGCATGATGGCACTGGGCAGATTGTGAATATCTACGAAGTAAATGCAAATCTAAATAAGCCAACAAGTATAAATGGTAAAAACGTTATTGAGGTCACTGTATACGATTTTCTTAATGATGCGGATGACAGTAATGATAAAGCAGTGGGGCAATTTAATGGACGGGATACAATAAAAATAGATTATAACTTTAATGATAATACAAGCAGTCGAAACATAGACACTGTCGTACACGAGTTCGGTCATGTTTTAGGTTTAGATGATATAGATGCCGAAAACAAAGTATCAAATGGGACCCATAAAACTTTAATGGGTTATTTTAGAAGCACTACGGCAGCAACATTGCCAGAAGCAATAAAGTATCAAGACATACAGGGCATTGCAGTTATGACGGGCAAGCATGTGTGTAAAGACGAACATCTCACAAAATATGTAAAGTATAATAATAAATATTGCTATATTTGTTTTTATTGCGATAGAATTACTTGTCTGTCAACTATTATTCCAGGCAGCGAAGAGATAAAGAGTAGTAACGGCTGTATGCATGATTACAGAATAATTGTTTCCTGCGGCGATAGAATTTGGGGGAAATGTACTAAATGTTATAAGGTTAATGAATTTAATCAGCAATCTTTAAGTAAACGCACGATTTCATTTAGCGATAACGGTGTATTAAACAGTCGACAAGTACAGGCCTTGCCGTACGAAACTATGCCGGAAATAAATATGTTTGCGCCTAAAAAAGAGGGCTATGCTTTCGATGGTTATTATGATTCACGCGGGGTGAAGTATTATGAAATGAGAGTAGTTGACGACAGGCAAACGGCGGATTTTTACGGTTATCAGAACGCATACGTCGAAAAGGTATTTCCGGTTAATGGTAAAATTTGGGACCATACGGCAGATACTACTCTTTATGCACGCTGGAGATTGTTAGAAAGTAATGTTACATACGAAAACGTAACAAACGGCAAGGTGTTGGGGTCGTCTACTGTGCGTTTGAAAACCGGAAAAAACGTAATAACGCCCCAAGAAATAAGCAATTATAAGTTCAGTTATTTTATATATGACGGTCGCAATATTTCGTCTAATGAAATTGATTTGGTCTTATATCGCACTTACAGTAACACTATTATGCCAAAAGGCGGACTTTCAGCATATTACGAAGAGGACAGTTGTCTTGCGGCTGGGTCTATAATAACGCTTGCGGACGGTAGTTTAAAAGCGGTGGAAAATCTGACAGGCGACGAGATGTTACTTGTGTGGAACTTATACACAGGTACTTACGATAGTGCGCCTATACTTTTTATAGACAGTGACCCCGAAAAACTGTATAAAGTTATAAACCTGTCATTCTCGGATGGAACAACTGTTAAAGTAATATCCGAACACGGGTTTTGGGATTGCGATTTGAATAAATACGTATATCTTGACGAAAATGCAGGAAAGTATATCGGGCATTGGTTCAATAAGGGCGAACAAAAGGTTAAGCTTGTCGGTGTTGAAATTAGAGAGGAATATACGACGGCGTGGAGTCCTGTAACTTACAGTCATCTTTGTTATTACGTAAACGGAATGCTTTCTATGCCGGGGGGAATAGAGGGGCTGTTCAATATATTCGAGGTTGACCACGAAACAATGAAGTACGATGAGGCGGCAATGCAAGCCGATATTGAAAAGTACGGACTGTTTGAATACGAAGAATTTTCGCAGTATCTCGCTTTAAGCGAGGAGGCGTTTGAAGCGTATAACGGAAAGTATCTTAAAATAGCAATAGGTAAAGGTTTAACTACTTTTGAAGAGCTTGCGGCGCTTTACGAACGCTACGGCAGATTTTTTGCATAAACGATAAATCACACCCCCGACGGCGTAAGCCGTCGGGGGTGTGATTTAAATTATATCCTGCATGTCGTATTTGCCGGCGGGCTTGCCCGCAAGGAAGAGGGCTGCCTTTATTGCGCCTGCGGCGAAAACCTTTTTGGAACGAGCCGAGTGCGACAGGGTAATTATCTCGTCCTCGCCGGCGAACATTACGTCGTGCTCGCCGACGATTGTGCCGCCGCGGACGGCGTGTATGCCTATTTCGCTTCCGCGCCTGCACGCGCCCTCTCTGCCGTAAACGTAATTGCTATTGCCGACGTTCGCGCTTTCGGCAAGCATCAGCGCGGTGCCGGAGGGGG
>CATJZR010000101.1 GCA_949745625.1 uncultured Eubacteriales bacterium
AATGGATATTATAAATAAAAAGAAAGAGAAAAGGGCCGTTCCCGCGGCTGCTGCGGAAGCAGTTGCAGACCCCTTTGCGGAGGAAACCGATGAAAAATAAAAGAATTTTAACCATGCAGGATTTATCCTGCGTCGGACAGTGCTCGCTTACGGTAGCGTTGCCCATACTCTCGGCGTACGGCGTGGAAACGTGCGTTCTGCCCACCGCCGTGCTGTCTAACCATACGATGTTCAAGGGGTGGAGCTATCTCGACCTTACGCCCGAAATTCCCGCTATCTTCGAAAACTGGAAAAACAACGGCGTTAAGTTCGACGCGTTTTTGCTCGGCTATCTCGGCAAGGCGGAGCTTATGGACGTCGCGGAGCGCTGCTTCGACGAGTTTTCGGAGGCGGGCGCGCCGATAATTATCGACCCCGTTTTCGCAGATAACGGCAAGCTGTACACGGGCTTCGATGCAAACTACGTTGACGCTATGCGCAAGCTTATTAGCCGCGCGGACGTTATTTTGCCCAACGTGACGGAGGCGTGCTTTTTAACGGGCACCGATTACGTTGCCGACTACGGCGAGGAATTCGTACGCGGGCTTGCGGAAAAGCTGCGCGCGCTTACCAGTGGAAAGGTGATTATAACTGGCGCGGAGTACGGCGGTAAGATTGGTGAGTTTATCTTTGAGGACGGCGGTAAGATGCTCCGCCACGAACTGTTGCCCGTCAAAAAGCACGGTACTGGCGATATATTCGCGTCGGTGTTCACGGCAAATTACCTCGGCGGGGCTTCGCCTGAGGACAGCTGCAACGCTGCGGCGCAGTTCGTGCGCGACAGCATTAAGGCGACCGACGACGGGCACTTTTACGGCGTCCTGTTCGAAAAGGTTCTGAATAACAGATAATAAAAAAAGGCGTTCGCGGCGAACGCCTTTTTCTATTTAAGCCTGAATGTGATTTTTACGGGGTTGTGGTCGCTGTAAGCGTATTCGGTGTCGACTACGGTCTCGGAAATTATTTCCACGTTGTCCGAATAGAGGAAGCCGTCTATTACGGTGCTGTAATTCACGCCCTTTTCGTAGGGAATATCCGCTCCGCGGCAGGTTGCTGCGTTCTTGGGCGCGGCTATCTTGAAGCCGGCGGCTATTTCGTTTTCGTGCAGAATGGAATTTTTCACCCAGTCGGGAACCTTTTGCCCGCTCGGGAAATAGTTCAGCGCTTCCTCGTCGGAGGCAAAGTCGTCCGCTATAAGGCAGTGGTTGAAGTCGCCGCCCGCCACAACGTAGTTACCCTTGGTGTATTCGAGCGACAGCACGGTATTCAGCATTTCCAGCTGTTTCGCCCTGATTTTACCGCCCTCGTCATAAGCCGACATGTGCAAATTTATAAGCGCGAGGTAGTGCCCGCTCTCTACGGGAACGTAGTTTACGGAAAAGCAGCGGTCAAGGTCGAAAAACTTGTCGGGGAACGCGGTCGTTATCGGGAACGCGCGGCGCACCGAGCTCTCTATTTTGAACCGCGACGCGGTGAGTATCCCGCTTTCCGATTTTCCTATCGGGTCGGAAAAGGGGTAGAACAGGTTTGCGGTGTGAAAATTTTTCGCGTACGTCGTCGATAAGAGGGGCAGCGCGCTGCGCATAGCGTCCTTCATGTTTACGCCGTAGCTTCTGTCCGCCTTTTCGTCGATCTCCTGAAAGAAATAGAAGTCGCACCCGCTTGCGGCGGCAAGCGCGGTTTGACCGTCCACGTTTTTACGCACGTCGGACTCGCTCATTCCCTTGGCGTATTTGCCCGCGACGGCGGTGCCGTCGTTCATTACGCCCGTATCCATAAAGAAGGAATATTCCGGGGAGTACGCGCCGAAGCCTAAGTTATAGGTCATAACGGTGTATTCGCCGCCGACGCTTACCGCGCCGCTTGCGCTTCCGTCCACGCTAAGCGTCACGCCGTCGTCTATTCTGTAATACTGAGCCGCAACGTAGATAACGTAGCCGACTACGGAAAGTATCGCAAGTCCGATAACCGAGGCAAGAGTAATTGCCGTAATTTTTATAATTTTTTTCATATAACGTATTATATAATAAATTTTTGCGGTCGTCAACGGTAAGCGCCCCGAAAAAACTTTTCGGGGCGCGTTTTATATTGATAGCCGTTTTTTTATTGCGGATATGAATTCGTCGGTGTATACGGCGGTTGCGGGGGTGGACGTAAGCGGAAGTAAATCTTTGGTGACGACGCCGTTCTTTACGGTGTCGAGGGTAGCTTTTTCAAGCCCGTCGGCAAACGCCGAAAGCTGGGCTATGCCGTCCAACTCGCCGCGCTTGCGCAGCGCGCCGCTCCAAGCGAATATCGTTGCAACGGGGTTGGTAGAGGTTCTTTCGCCCTTCAAATATCTGTAATAATGGCGGGTGACCGTGCCGTGAGCCGCCTCGTATTCGTACTTACCGTCGGGCGAGACAAGCACGCTTGTCATCATTGCAAGCGAACCGAACGCCGTGGAAACCATATCGCTCATAACGTCGCCGTCGTAATTTTTAAGCGCCCAGATAAATCCGCCGTTAGAGCGTATTACGCGTGCCACCGCGTCGTCAATCAGCGTGTAGAAGTAGGATATGCCCGCTTTTTCAAACGCGTTTTTAAATTCCTTTTCGTAAATGCCTTCGAACGTCAGCTTGAACGTCTGGTCGTAAATTTTGGATATCGTGTCCTTGGTTGAAAACCAAAGGTCCTGCTTAGTGGTAAGCGCGTAATTAAAGCACGAGCGCGCGAACGAGCTTATCGAAGACAGCTTGTTGTACTGCCCTTGCAGCACGCCTTCGCCCTCGAAGTCGTAGACGGTTTCGCGCGTGACGTTGCCGTCGGCGTCGGTGAACGTCAGCTCTGCCCTGCCCGCTTTCTTTACGGGTATTTCCGTCGCCCTGTAAACATCGCCGTAGGCGTGACGGGCAATGGTAATGGGGCTCGTCCAGCCGTTTACGGCGGGCTTGATGCAGGGCACCGTTATCGGCGCGCGGAATACCGTTCCGTCAAGCTCGGCGCGGATTGTGCCGTTGGGACTTTTCCACATACTCTTTAACCCGTATTCTTCAACGCGTTGAAGGTTGGGCGTTATCGTGGCGCATTTTACGGCCACGCCCAGTCTTTTGGTTGCAAGCGCCGCTTGCAGCGTAACGCCGTCGTCGGTCGCGTCGCGGTTTTTAAGACCCAAATCGTAATACTCCGTTTTGAGGTCGACGAACGGAAGTATCAGCTCGTCCTTAATAATTTTCCAGATAACTCTCGTCATTTCGTCCCCGTCCATTTCGACGATGGGTGTTGTCATTTCTATTTTTTGCATAATTGCCTCGTAAAGTTAAGTAGTCCTCCTGCCGCCAAAATGCTTTGCTGGCGTTCGGTAAAGTTGCATTTTACGGCGAACGACGTGCCCGCCGTTTTGTTTATAAGCGTTACTTCGCCGCTATTCAAAGCGTGCAGTCCGCGTATTTCCAATTCGTCTCCCTGTGATATTTCGCCGTCGAATGTAAGCGGAAGTATGCCCGCGTTAATCAAATTCGCCGAGTGTATGCGCGCGAAGCTTTTTGCAATTACCGCCCTTACGCCCAGGTAAAGGGGAACAAGCGCGGCATGCTCGCGCGAGGAGCCCTGTCCGTAGTTGATTCCGCCGACTATCACGCTGTTGCCAAGTGCCTTTGCACGTTCGGCAAAGTCTTTGTCAACGGCGGAAAAACAGAATTTGGAAAGATAGGGGATATTAGAACGGTAGGGAAGAATTTTCGCGCCCGCAGGCATAATGTGGTCGGTCGTGATATTGTCGCCGACTTTCAGTGCAACCGTGGCGCACAGAACGCCGGGCAGAGGTTTGCCGTTGGGTACAGGTTTAATGTTGGGTCCGCGCAATATTTGGCTTTTGCCGGTCGGCATGATTAT
>CATJZR010000102.1 GCA_949745625.1 uncultured Eubacteriales bacterium
GAACACTTCGTCAGAATTGAGCCTTATTATCGGTTTTTCATGTAACTTCGGCGTGGATACTTTTGCAGAATTATCCACGCTTATATATCCCTTATTGAAGAAAAATTTATACATAGCCCTGACCGACGAAAGTTTTCGTGCCTTCGCTCTTTCATTGCAGTTATGTTCTTTATTTTCAAAATAGTAGTGGGAAAGGTAGCTCAAAAAATATTCAATATCGTTGCTTGTAATCTGTTCGATATCGTTCAGCGTAAAGTCGCGCACTTGTTTTTGATGCCTGAATTTTTTTTCTTCCAAGAAATTAAAAAATATCTTTAAATCGTGTGCATAATTCAAGCGAGTAAGCGGACTAGTTTGACTGTCTATAGCCAAAAAATAGTCATAACAAAACAGCGGCAAATCGTTTTCAAGCAATTTGTCGACAGTTTCAAGATTTTTATTGTTTCTTTTTACGTAGTAATCGTCACCCATAATTAATTCCAGATGTATCAAAGGGAAGTATTAGTACAAATCAAACTATTCGTAAAACGCAGCTTTTACGAATACTTAAATCTTCGATAACATAATAAAGCATTAAAAAGCGTTTGTCAATAGAATTTTCAAAGTTTTTTCAAATTTTTTAGTTTTTTTTCTGTAAAAAGCAAAATTAAATGAAATTGTGCCAAAATATAAAATTTGCCGTTCTGTAATATACAATCTGTTATATACAGGCGGTTTTAAATTATTATGTCTGACATAATGCGGCAAAAATTGTTTTTAAACTGTCTTTCCGCTTACCTTTATCTTCCGTCAGTCCATTAACGCTTTTACGGTTTATTTCGTCAAGCCGGTCGTATTTTTTCCGTTATAAGGTTGCGTATCGTTTCCCTCTTAACTTGTTTTAATTATAACTTAGCCTTACAATTTTTAAATTTTCAAAATAATCTTTTTATGTCAGACATAATACAAAATAAAATCGGGGCATTGCCCCGATTTTATTTTTTTCATTTTTCTGTATGAATAGGTTTTAAGTGCCAAATATTTTCCGCGTATTCTTTAACTGCTCTGTCCGCGGCAAAAATTCCGGCTGCAGCAATGTTGCGCAATGATTTCTGGTTCCACGCCGTTTTATCTTTAGAATACAGCTTTGACAGCTTTTGTTGTGTTGCGCTGTAAGTACCGAAATCTGCCATACACATATACGGGTCTGCTACTGGCGAGCCTGTAAGCAGATAATTTGCAATGTCAGCAAAAGGCTCTCCATTAAATCCGATAATAAGTGCTTCAATTATCTTTCTTAAACGGGGAGATTCATTGTAATACTTGCTTGCGTTATATCCCGATTGCCATATCTGGTCAACCTCGTCTGCTTTTAATCCGAATATGAATATATTTTCTTTACCGACAGCCTGCGTCATTTCGACGTTTGCACCGTCGAGCGTTCCTATAGTTAAAGCGCCGTTAATCATAAACTTCATATTTCCGGTACCACTCGCTTCTTTTCCCGCAAGAGATATCTGTTCGGAAATTTCCGACGCGGGCATAAGCTTTTCAGACATAGTGACGTTATAATCTTCCATAAATACTACGTTAAGCTTTTCATGTATTTTAGGATTCTTTTTAATGTCTTCCGCAAGGAAATTGATAAGTTTGATTATTTTTTTCGCCATATCGTAGCCGGGCGCAGCTTTTGCACCGAAAATATAGGTCTTAGGCACTATATTTTTATCGGGATTTTCCTGAAGGTCAAGATACACGTCGATTATGTGCAAAACGTTTAGCAGCTGGCGCTTATATTCGTGAAGTCTTTTCGCCTGTACGTCAAAAATCGAATCGGGATTTATGATAATTCCGTGCTTCTTTTTCGCATAATCTACAAACTGCAACTTCTTTAATTTCTTTATTTCGTCCAATCTGTCGAGTACGGTTTTGTCGTTATCGAACTTTTTAAACTCGGCAAGCTTCGAAGCGTCAAGCTCGAATCCGGAACCGATACAGTCGCTAATTAATGCTGAAAGCTCCGGATTTGACTGATTAAGCCATCTTCTGTGCGCAATGCCGTTTGTCACGTTAGTAAACTTTTCGGGTGAGAAGTCGTAAAAATCTTTGAATACGGAATTTTTGATAATTTCACTGTGTAGTGTAGATACTCCGTTGACGCTGTGACCGCCGTAAACGCAGAGATTCGCCATTTTAATACGGTCGTGCTCGATAATCGACATTCTCGAAATCTTCGCCCATTCTCCTGGGAATGCGTTCCACAGCTGCTCGCAAAGTCTTCTGTTTATTTCCTTAATAATGAGGTGAATTCTGGGAATAGTTCTTTCAACCAAGTCCTCAGACCACGTTTCAAGAGCCTCCGCCATTACGGTATGGTTAGTATAAGCACACGTTGCCGTCGTAATTGCCCATGCCTGGTCCCAGTCGTAGAAATATTCATCTACAAGTACCCTCATTAATTCTGGAATTGCCAAAGCCGGATGCGTGTCGTTAAGATGGATTGCAGCAAGCTTAGGAAGGTCTCTCAAATCGCCGTAACGGTGTTTATGGTCTTGAATAATATTCTGAATTGACGCCGAGCAAAGAAAATATTGTTGTTTTAATCTTAGTGATTTTCCCGCGATATGATTGTCCGAAGGATACAAAACCTTAGTTAAAAGGTCGGCATCGTTGTCGTCGGTCATAGCCTGATAATATTCGCCCTGAGAAAACAGTTTCATATTGAAATCCTGTACAGGCTTTGCCTTCCAAAGCCTGAGTACGGAAATCGCCTCGCTGTTTTTACCGGAAACCATCAAATCGTACGCAACGGCCTGTATTTCTTTACAGTTTATATAGTTGGTTTCAAGTCCGTTAGCAGTCCACTTTTCTTCAATCTGACCGTTAAATCTTACTATAAACGATTTATCGGACCTCTGCGTAAGCCACGCCTCACCTCCGGGCAGCCAGGTATCGGGAAGCTCCATCTGCCATCCGTCCACTATCTTTTGCTTGAAAAGACCGTACTCATATCTCAGAGAATAGCCCATTGCGGGATAATTGCCGCTTGCAAGCGCGTCGAGAAAGCATGCAGCAAGTCTGCCTAAACCGCCGTTTCCGAGTCCTGCGTCGGGTTCAAGCTCATACAAATCGTCAAGTTTAAGACCGTATGAGGAAAGCACCTTTTCATAAGCGGGAGCTAAGCTTAGGTTGTACAAGCTGTTTTTCAGCGAACGACCCAGCAAAAATTCCATACAAAGATAATACACTCTTTTAGCGCGCTTTGCCTTAATCTTTTTATGGAATTGCTGGCGCTTTTGCAGCATTATGTCCCTCACGGACATGACCACGGCCTTATAAATCTGGTCCTTGGACGCTTCCGTCGGGCTGACGCCGAAATATCTTGCCAGCTTGTCTTTAATCAAGTCTTTAACGTCTTTTTCAGTAATTGAATTATTCATTTCGTTCTCCTAAAAAGTAAAATTTATTTAAGCATATCGTAGTAGAGAGCTTCGTATTCTTTTGCCGAATGGCTCCAACTGAAATCTGTCGTTGCAGCTCTGTACATAAGTTTTGTCCATTCGGGTTTATTTTTATAATCCGAAACAGCCTGTCTCAACACGTATAACATATCGTGAGCATTATAATTTGTGAACGTGTAACCGTCATGAAGCGGTTTGATACTGTCGAACAGTCCCCCTGTTTCCCTCACTATCGGTACCGTTCCGTATCTGCATGCAATCATCTGCGAAAGCCCGCAAGGCTCCGACTTTGACGGCATAAGGAATATATCCGAACCCGAATATATCTTTCTTGATAAATCGCCGTTGAATACTATATTTGCGCTGAGCTTATCCGGATATTTCCGTGCAAGATATCTGAAATAGTCTTCGAAATAGGCTTCACCTGTACCTAGAATTACCACTTGCACATCGTCTTGCAAAAACTCTTCAAGAACCGCCGTGACAAGGTCAAGTCCTTTATGGGAAACGAGACGGCTTACCATAGAAATAATCGGTGTATCGGGCTTTCGTGGAAGCGAAAGCATTTTTTGAAGCTCGCTTTTACACACTGATTTATTTGTAAAATCGTCTGGCTTAAAGTTTGCAAAAAGATGTTTATCAAGTTCGCAGTTATAGCCTTTATCGTCTATACCGTTCAGTATACCCGATAACTTAAATTCATTGCGGCGAACTATATCCTCAAGTCCGTGAGCAAAGTACGCCTCTTTGATTTCCTGCGCATATCTCGGGCTTACGGTAGAAAACCGCTCGCAACATTCGATAGCGCCCTTCATAAGATTTATAGAATTTTTATACTCTACCAGATAGCGATACTCTCCGAAAATATCAAACAAATCGCAGAGCAAATCCAGTGAATACTGCCCCTGATATTCTATATTGTGAATTGTAAACAATGCCCTTATAAACTGATATTCCTGCCTGAAGCAATAATTCGTTTTAAGATATATCGCAGCAAGTGCCGCCTGCCAGTCATGGCAATGTAATACATCGGGATAAAAGTCAAGAAACGGCATAATTTCAAGCACGCATTTGGAAAAGAACGCAAACCGTTCGCCGTCGTCGAAATAGCCGTAGAAACCCGGGCGCTTAAAATAATATTCGTTATCGATAAAATAGAACGTCACTCCGTCATTGACGTAAGAGAATATACCGCAGTATTGATTACGCCATGCCAAATGCACGTAAATATTTCCAAGGTAAGAAAACTTATCTTTGTACTCTTTCTTAATATCGGAAAATAAAGGAATAACTACGCGAACGTCAAATTTCCCCGTATCCGACAACGCTTTGGATAACGACCCGATAACTTCGGCAAGTCCTCCCGTCGCTATAAACGGAGTAGATTCCGATGCAACGAAAAGAATTTTCTTGACACTATCGGCCAAAATTTGTTTGTTCGCTTTAACGGTTACTTTCGTTGATTTTGCTGCCATTTTATTGCCTCCGACTATATTCTCGTACTCTTGTTGATAAAGTACGGCTGTAATTCGCAGCCTGCCAAAACTCTGTTGTCGGTAATAAAGCATTCTTTATCGCTTACAACGTATTGAAGATTGCAGTTTTCGCCTATTATATTTTCCGAGAAAATTATGCAGTTTTTAACCACCGAACCCTTTCCGATTTTTACGCCTCTGAAAAGAATACAGTTTTCGACCGTTCCCTCTATAAGACATCCGTCGGAAATAAGCGAATTTTTTACCTTTGCAGTTTCTGTAAATTTCGCGGGAGCGCTGTCGTTTACCTTCGTATATACGGCGCGTTCGCCGAAAATTTCATTTCTGATATTCCTGTCAAGCAAATCATAGTTGGCTTTAAAATAAGATTTCAGCGAATCTATATTCTCATAATAGCCGTCAAGCTTATATCCGTATAGTTTTAACGACTTGACGCCTGGACTTAAAATATCTCTTCCGAAGCTTTTATATCCGCACTGTATCGCATTTTGTATCAGTCGCAATATAAACGATGTGCGCGCAACCATGACATTGATATAGTTTTTTTGTACGCCGCCGACAGAAGAGTTAATTTCCAACTCGGTTACTCTTCCGTCTTTGTTTGTTGCAAACGTGATATAGTAATGCGATTTTTTTACTTCATGCTCATGGTAAACCATGGTTATATCGGCATTTTTCTTTATATGGTAGTCGATTACCTTACTGTAATCGAGCTTGTACACCGCGTCGCTGTCGGCAATTACGACAAAATCTTCATTTGCTTTTTTCAAAAATGCCGTTGCTCCCTTAAGCGCTTCCAAACGGTTATTGTAAAGCGTTTCAGAATCGTCACTGTAAGGCGGCAGCAAAATCAAGCCACCTTCTTTTCTTGCAAGGTCCCAGTTTTTACCGGAACCGAGATGGTCCATAAGCGACTGATAATTGTTTTTAGTTATCATTCCGACTGTTGTAATGCCTGAATTTACCATATTCGAAAGAGCAAAGTCAACCAAACGGTATCTTCCGCCGTAAGGGATAGAACCTATCGACCTAACTTTAGTCAGCTCCGGTATATTCCGCTCGTTTAAACTTGAAAAAATTACGCCTGCTGTTGAAGCCATTTCATGTCCCCCTTTATACGCTCTTATCCACTATTTCGCCTGCGTCAATCTTTCCGTTATTTTTAACGCTGACTCCTCTGCCGAGGACTACGATTCCGTTGGTTTTTCCTTCAATTTTACTTGAAATTTCACGTGGTGCGCCTATTACGGCATTTTCGCCTATAGCGACATCTTCGTCTATTACCGCATAATTAACCGTAGCGCCCGACTTGATGACCGTATTACCCATTAATACGCAATCCGTAACGACTGCTCCCTCTTCAATAATACAGTCTGTTCCTATAACTGAATTGACGACTTTGCCCTTAATTTCGCCGCCCGTTGCAACGATTGAATTTATCACTTCGCCCTCTATATACGCTGGCGGCGCCAACGGACTTCTTGAATGAATCACCCGCTCGTCATCCCTTAAATCAAATTTAGGAACAGTCCCGAGCAAATCCATATTCGCTTCCCAGAGCGAAGTTATTGTTCCGACGTCCTTCCAATAGCCCTCGAATTTATATGAAAACATTTTTTCGCCAGCTTTAAGCATTGCGGGAAGAACATTCTTGCCGAAATCCTTTTCCGACGACGTGTCTGCCTCATCCAGCTCGAGATACTTATAGAGCTTCGACGCTGTGAATATATAAATCCCCATAGAAGCGAGATTACTTTTTGGCTTTGCGGGTTTCTCTTCAAACTCATAGATGCTGCCGTCGGGATTAGTGTTGAGAATACCGAAACGTGAAGCTTCTTTGACAGGAACTTCCATACACGCAATGGTGCAGTCTGCTTTGGTTTGCTTGTGCGCGGCAAGCATTTTATCGTAATCCATTTTATAAATATGGTCGCCCGAAAGAATGAGAATGTATTCAGGGTCGTACATCTTCATAAATCTGATATTCTGATAAATTGCGTTTGCCGTACCTTTGTACCAGGAAGTGTCGGTTTTTGCCTCGTAAGGCGACAAAATATGTACTCCTCCAAATGTTCTGTCAAGGTCCCACGGCTGCCCGTTTCCGACGTATTCGTTCAGCACCAAAGGTTGGTACTGCGTAAGTACGCCGACTGTATCTATACCGGAGTTGATACAGTTTGACAAAGGAAAGTCGATTATTCTGTACTTTGCTCCGAACGACACCGCTGGTTTGGCAATATTATTTGTCAGCGCGTACAGTCTACTGCCCTGCCCTCCGGCAAGAAGCATAGCGACACATTCCTTTTTTGTTAGCATAAAGAAAACCTCCGATTTTTAATTTTCTTTTTTTAAATATATACAAGTCAATTTAGGTATATCAATGATAATAGAATTTTCCTTGCCGTGACTTAACTTTTTAATCGTTTTATAAATTTTTTTGCTTATTTTGCCGTCACCGCCAAACCGTTTTGCATCGGTGTTGAAAACTACGCGGTACTTACCCTCTGCAATACCTATTCCGTAACCGAACAAATCTATTCCCGAAAAATTAATTATTGCGGTAATACTCTGGCCGTCAATGTCGTACCTTGTGAAAGCCAATACGTTATTCGTTTTATCGTCCACCACAAGCCATTCGAACCCTCTCCAGCTATCATCGATTTCATAAAGCGGTTTATTTTCTCTGTAAAATAAATTCAAAGCCTTTACGAAAACCGACGTTTGACGGTGTTTTTCGAATTTACGCAAACCAAACTCTATTGAAGATAAATAATCCCATTCCTTGAACTGCGCTATTTCGTAGCCCATAAAATTTAGCTTCTTACCGGGGTGAGCATACATATATCCCAGCAACGCTCTTTCACCAGCAAACTTGTCCTCGTAAGAGCCCGGCATTTTATTTAATACAGAACCCTTAACATGAACTACCTCATCGTGACTTAGAGGTAAAATATATCGTTCCGAAAACGCGTAAACCAACGAAAAAGTAACCTTATCGTGGTGATAGCTTCTAAAATAAGGGTCCTGTCTGCAATAAAACAGAATGTCGTTCATCCACCCCATATTCCATTTATAATCGAAGCCAAGTCCCCCTTCCGTTACCGGTTTAGTCACGTTCGGAAATGTCGTCGATTCTTCGGCTATCATTAAAGCATCGGGAAACTGCTTTTTAATTTCGCTGTTGAGCTTTTTTAGAAAATTAATGGCTTCAAGGTTTCTGTTGTCGCCTAATATGTTCGGAGTCCAATCCCCCTCTCTTTTATCGTAGTCGAGATACAACATCGATGCCACTGCGTCAACGCGAAGCCCGTCTATGTTGAAAACCTTTAATAAAAAGCTAGCAGACGAAAGAAGGAAGTTGTCCACCTCGCGCCTTCCGAAATCAAATCTGCGTGTTCCCCAACCGGTAAGCTCCATTCTATCCCAAAGCGGGCTTTCATATAGCGGCTGCCCGTCAAATTCGTACAACCCCCAACCATCCTTAGGAAAATGTGCGGGGACCCAGTCGAGTATAACCTTAATGCCGTTTTCGTGGAAAGCATCAACAAGACTCATAAAATCCTTTGCCGTACCGAGTCTAGACGTGACGGAAAAGTATCCCGTAACCTGATACCCCCATGAGCCGTCGTACGGAAATTCCGTTAACGGCATAAATTCAACATGCGTATACCCCATACGTTTAACATAGGGTACAAGCGTCCTCTTAAGCTTATCGAATGTGTAATAAGAGTTATCCTTTTCCCTCTTCCACGACATCAAATTCACTTCATAAATATTTATGGGACGATTCAGCGCAGTGCCGCTGCTCCTATTCGCTTCTATCGGTAATTCAGTTATTTTAGACGCAGTCGAATTAGGCAAATCAGAAGAAAAAGCGTACGGGTCGGCTTTGTAAAGCTTTCTTCCGTCATAAGTCGTTATGCAGAACTTATATGTATCACCTAATTTGGCGTTTACCGTAACTTCGAAGCTTTCGTTATCCGAAAGCCGTTTCATTTTTGCCGCATTTTCCGACCAACCGTTAAATTCCCCGATTAAGCAAACCGATTCGGCGTGCGGAGCCCATACTCTAAAAATGTATTCGCAAGCGGAAATTTTATGACAACCGAAAAATTCATAAGCAAAGCAGCAAGTCGCATTATGAAAATCATTCAGCTGTATTTCCTTAAACATACAAATTAACCCAACATAAATATTTTAACATATCTTAATTGTTTTTTCAATACTCAAACCAAAAAAAATGGTAATTTATTGTAAAAAAAAAGCGCGAATATTTCGCGCTTTTTAAATTATTTCATAAAACTGTCAAGCAAATAGATATTTGCGTTTACGAATTTGTCAAGCTCGGTCTCATCCAGCTTTTTAAATGACAACAGCGCAAGCGAATAAATATAATTTGCGACGAAATGCTGTCTCTCGCTGTCAAGCCCTTTGATATTTGAAACGATAGGGCTTGAAAGGTTGATTACCATTGTCTGCGCCAATGTGCCGTCCGACATTCCGTACATCTGCCCCATTTCGGAATATCTGCGCATATATTCATCGGTGATAATAAATGCGGGTACTGTGCTTTTGAGATTTTCAAACTTTATCGTAAGCTTATCGTTGCCGATTGCTGTTTTGAAAATTTCCGCAAGCGCCGCGTCCTCGGTCCCTTCTCCCGTTTTAAGCGCACCATCGAATTCCGCATCGATGCGCATAAATTTGAGTTTACCGGGGGTTTTATATTCGACGTAACTGAGGAAATGCGGGTCAATAAAAGTATCGCTCAATATCGCCTTCAAGCCTGCGTCTTTAAACATTTTTACATACTGCGCCTGCTGCAACGCATCGGAAACGTAATATACGGTTTTGGGCTCTGATTCCTTCTTATCTTTTTTAACTTCGGATTTATCTTCAGAAACGTCCTCGCCAACGACCTCATTAAAGTTAACAAACTTTCCTTCAAGGTCCTTATAGATTATTATGTCTTTAATTTTATCAAAGAATTCCTCGTCCTTGATGCAGCCGAATTTAATAAAGTTTGCCGTATCGTCCCAACATTTTTCATACTTAGGACGGTCCGTCTTAAACAGACTTATCAATTTATCCGCAACCTTTTTTGTTATATGCTTGCTTATCTTCTGCACCTGGCTATCGTTTTGCAGAAAGCTGCGCGATACGTTCAGAGGAATATCGGGACAGTCGATAACACCGTTCAAAAGCATAAGGAATTCGGGAATTACCTCTTTAATGTTATCGGCAATAAACACTTGGTTACAGAATAATTTGACCTTACCCTTGTCAAGCTCGACCTTGTTTCTTACTTTGGGGAAATACAGAATACCTTTGAGGTTAAACGGATAATCCATATTCAGATGAACCCAGAAAATCGGTTCGTTATAATCCATAAAAGTATCACGGTAAAACTTTTTATAGTCCTCGTCGGTACAATCCTTGGGATTTTTTGCATACAGGGGCAGCGTGTTGTTAAGAGGCTGATCCTTACCGTCACCCTTAAACGAAACGTACACGTTGTAGGGCATAAACATACAGTATTTTCTTATTAAATTTTTTATGTTATCTTCTTCAAGGAATTCTTTTTCGCCTGCGGAAATGTGCATAACTATCGTCGTGCCGCGTTCCTTTTTATCGCAATCCTCGATTTTATAGGTCGCGTTTCCGTCTGACACCCAATGCACTGCCGCCGCTTTTTTATAAGATTTCGTAAAAATTTCCACGTTATCGGATACCATATACGCGGAATAGAAGCCCAGACCGAAATGACCTATTATTCCGTCACCGCCGGCTTTTTCATACTTAGCAAGGAAATCGGAGGCGCCCGAAAAAGCAATCTGTGTTATGTACTTTTCAACTTCTTCTTCGGTCATGCCGAGGCCATTGTCTTCGACTGTAAGCGTTTTTGCCTTTTTATCAACAGAAATTTTAACGCAGTATTCCTTGCCGTCCTCTTTTGCTTCGCCCATATCGACAAGCTTTCTAAATTTAGTTATGGCGTCAACTCCGTTCGCAACTATTTCCCTTAAGAATATATCCTTATCCGAATAAAGCCATTTCTTTATAATCGGCATCATATTTTCGCTTGAAATCTTAATTTTTCCTTCTTTTTTCATTCCGTTAACCTCATATTATATAAAGTAAATTTAACAAAAAAGCCCCGCAAATCGCGGAGCTTAATTCGGTAAGTTATTTATTGTTCTTTGCACTTGCAAGCAAATCAGCAATCGAAGTGCCAGAAATACTTCCTTCGCTCCAAGTAGAAAGTTCGTCGTCGCTGTTGTTTCTTCTTGAGAAGCGCGCTTTGCGGTTATCCTCGCCGTCCTCGTTCGACTTGTGCGCGCGGGGTACTCTTTCAGGTTCGGGAAGCAACGCCTTGATTGAAAGATTCATTTTCTTCGCATCGACATCAAGAGCAATAATTTTCGCGTCAACCTCGTCGCCTACATTAAGTACAGAAGCGGGCGTTTCAATTCTGTCGTAGCTTATTTGCGAAACGTGAACAAGCCCATCGATACCTTTTTCAACCTCGACGAAAGCACCGAACGGAACGAGCCTTACAACCTTTCCGTGAATTACGTCATCAACCGAGTATTTACCTTCGACAAGGTCCCAAGGCTGCGGCTGAAGCTGCTTATAACCTATGGATACCTTCTTGTTGCTTTGGTCTATTTTGAGTACTTTAAACTGATAGGTCTTGCCTATTTCGAGAACGTCCTTAACTGCTTCTGCGCCGGTCCACGAAAGGTCGGAAATGTGCGCAAGGCAATCGAAACCGTTAACGGATACGAATGCACCGAATGTAGTAGCGCGCTCAACTTTGCCTTCAACAATATCGCCTACGGCAATATTGTTGAAAAATTCTTCTTCTTTTGCTGCTTTTGCCGCCTCGTTCGCGTCATGTTCTTCCTGTAAAATTACGCGCTGGGAAGCGATTATTTCTTTTCTGCCTGTCTTTCTTATTTCAAGAGCGCGAAGACGGAGAGTCTTACCCTCGTACTTTGCCAAATCCTTTACAAAGCCCATGCGTATTTCTTTAGCAGGTATAAATACCGAATAAGTACCAAGCTGCGAAACGAGTCCGCCCTTATTGGTTCCCGTGCAAACTACAGAAAATTCTTTCCCCGCTTCTATATCGGCGCTTAAAGCTTCTTCCTCCTTCAACATTCTTATCATTTTCTGAGAAAGTTTAAGGCTAGGCTTAAGCTCTACGACAAGCAAATCAATCGTTTCGCCGATTTTATCCATATATTCGGCTACGTTATACTGTTCACAGTCAAGTTCGTCCTTGCTTAAAGCAACTTCCTTTTTAGAGAAAGGCAACAATATCTGCAAGCCTTCTTCCGTTGCCTGCGATATCGTAGCTTGAACAATCTGTCCTTTCTTGAATTTCGATTCGCTGTCGATTTTAGCAACAACATCTGCCATAGAATTTGTTGCCTTAACTTCTGTGTTTTCTTCCATCTTTAAGAGAACCTCCCGGGTTTGCGCATTCGGGGTTGCCGCCCCTGAAACAATACCTACACATTTAAAATTTTTTAATTTGGAATAATCCAGATCGTCTGCATTTGATAGACGGAATACGTTGCGACAAAACTTTGA
>CATJZR010000103.1 GCA_949745625.1 uncultured Eubacteriales bacterium
CATTTCTTCGTCATACTCCGGCGCTACGTATCCCTCGTAATACTTGTCTATTTCCGTAAGCATGTAGAACCGCGACCCTTCTTCCACGCTCTCTTCCTCCGCCGAGATACCGTTAGATGCCGTTATACTTTTTCCTGCCGCAACGGGCGCGACGACGGTCTGGCAAGCCAAATCCTTTATGGGCTCCAACTCCTCCTCGATAGTTTTGCGCGCGGTTTCCAAAATTTGCTGGCGCTCGCTTTTCTCTTCGCCTTCGAGCGCGTTTTTGAGCATGGCGACGCGGTTAAATTCCGCCACGATTACGCGCACCACTATCGCAATTATAAGCGCAAGGACTAGCCCCGCATATATAAGCAGAGCCGTGCGGCTTGTCAGCCGGTCCCATATTTTATTACCGATTGAATACCAATCGATTGAAAGCATTGCGTTCACGCCGTCACTCCTTTATACGTTTGAAACAAGCGCGCGCTGTATCGCGCTTAAATTCTCTTCACCGAAAAGCTTTTCGATTATGCCGTACAGCGATTTACCGCCCGACTCTTTTTTATAAGCCCTCGAAACCTTCAAAAGGGGCACGATTTTTGCGATAAACATACCTGTCACCGCCTCGTGCTCGTCACCGCCGCAATCCATAAGCACGGAGGTGTATTTTTCAAGCTGCAACAGTGATTTATTATCGATACCGAATTTTTCGGTTGCGTTTACCGTATCGGTAAATTCGTCAAGCTTTTTCCACACCGTTTCGCTTAAAAAGAACTGCTCGCGCGCTTCAGAAATCAACTCTTCGAGTGCACTGCGGGAAACTACCTTTACCTCTTCCTCGGCAGCCACGGGCGCAATTTTGCTTGCGACTATTTCCACCACTATACCGGCGTGCGCCGCTGGGGGCGTAAGCTCTTCTGCAAAGTTGTCCGAAGAGGGCACCAGCACGAAGCAGAGATTGCGCGGCATCGTTAAAGAAACGCCGTCGCTGAACTTCACGGTATGCTCCTCGGACGGGAAATTCGAGTAATCGAGAAATGATGAAAAATAATCGCCGAGATTGCCGAAAGATACGTTTTCAAGCACTATATAGCAGTTGCGCTCGGGGGTTTTAACAGCCGAATTAATTGCGTTGGATATATCCGAAAGAATGTAATCCTCTGCCGAACCGCCCTTTTGCCATAGCAAATTTTCCTGCGAGGACCAGTCATCAGAGGCGGTAGCCCTGCCCCCTACACCGAAATATTCGCAGAACGATTGCAGGAACTCAGGCTGCGCTTCCTTGTTTTTGCAGGAAATTATAAGCACCTTGCCCGCGGCCATTGCTGCAAGCAGCGAACGCACCGAAGAAACTTCCACAGATACGCCCCTGCTTGCGGCAAACGCGCGGAAAGACAAGCATACGTCATTCAAGGACGCCTTCTGCGAAAATTCTATTTCCGCCTCGTCCTCGGCAAAGGTTGCGTCGTAACGGCGCACAACTTCCTCCTCGGTTTCCTCTTCGTCCTCGGGCGGGTCGAATTGCATTACAGGCGTTTCTATGGGCGCGCCGTAGGTCACCTTGGCGACTTCTTCGAACTCGCCCACTTTATCGACCATATCGGTTATAACCTCGCTGGGATGCAGGTAATTTTGTAGATTGCGCCGCTTGACGATAACTACGACATAAACTATCGCAAGCATATTGCCCGCAAAAAGCAGCGCGCCTATAACAATATATATAAGTAAGGTTTTATCGGCAATCAAATTCGTTACGAGCAGACCTACGCCCATAGCGTCGTAATACAGCGTAAGCATAAGCGCAATAAACAGCCTGAACCCAAAGGAAAGCTTTTTCTTTTCTCTGCGTATCGCCTTGTCAAGCTCGGTATCCGTAAAGCTGACGGCACCGTTTGAGGGAAGCGCGACAGGCTCGCTTTTATGCCTATTTGCAAATATTCGCTCTTTAAAATCGCGTTCTCCCTTTAAAAGAACGGTATCAGCATTGTCGCAGAGGCTTATTTCGTATTTCCCGCCCTGCATAAATACACGCTTGTTGTTCGCATCGTAGACGGCGAAGGTATCGTCGTTAAACGGTATTTCAGCTTTGACGGATTCGCCCTTCTTGACAAGCACCTTACAAAAGCCCCGCAGAATACGGTGCGAAAGCGTAGTATTGGCACCTGCGCGACGAACGTACATCTGAACGGTGCAGTACGCATCGATTTTACCCCTGTTGGTCACGGTGCAGCTTGCGCCGCCTTCGGTAAGCTTTAAATTTTTATATTCGAATTCGGTAAACGAAAGTCCGTAGCCGAACGGATAAAGCACATTTGACGCTCCGGCGGTGCAGTAGTCGGGAACGCCCTCGGCGGGAGCCGCCGCAGCGTAATCTCTGTAAAAGGTATCTACGAGCTTGCCCGACGGAGAAATCTCGCCGGAAATAATATCGAACACCGCCTGCGCGCAGCCCTGCCCCGCGTTGTACGAGAATAACACAGCCTCGCATTTGTCGGCAAACGACAAATCTATCGCGCGCTCCGCGGAAACTACCGCGATTATTTTGACGCCCTTTCTCGAAAGCGCGTCTAAAAGCTCGGTCTGTCCCGCGGGTATCGCGGTTGCGCCCTTACCCGCGCAAAGATATACCAACGCATATTTTGCATCGTCGCAGAGGTTGAGTGCGGTTTCAATTAAGTCGAGTCGGCGAATTTCGTTTGCACTGTATCCGTGAGCGTAGCCGACCGCATTAATATTTCTGTATTTGTTTATTTCGTCAAACGGGCGATGCAGCGACGTGGGACTGTTTTTGTTGGTTATGCGGTAATCGTTGTTCGTTGCGTACTCGCCTATTACCGCAACAGGCGTATCCTTTTTGAGCGGAAGAACACCGTCGTTATTTTTTATCAGAACTACGGACTGTTGGGCGGCGCGGTAGGCAAGCTTATCGTGATACACCTCGTTGAAAAGCGGGTCGTGCACGACCTTACCTGCGCGGGTCAGCGACTCCTCTACGGACGAAGCCCCGCGCTCTTTAAGCGCGAGAAGCAAACTAATCATTCTGTCGCATGCGGCGTTAACAGCCTCCGCGTCTACTATTTCGCCGCTGCGTATAAGTCCGTCGAATTCGGAAAGCGTTATTGCTCCGCCGTCGAACTGCTCTTTTATTTTAGCGTATTTTTCCGTAAGCTCGACGATATAATCTTCAAGCCCCTCGGCGGTTTCGCCGTCGGTAAAAACCAGCGTACAGCCGCGTGATATGTATTTTGCAACATCGCACTTGTGCGCGGCAACACCGAACAGCAGCCCCTTAAAAGCGTATTTTTTGGGCAGTTCTTCCGCATCGTCGGCGCTGTAAACCCTAAGCGAATTTACCTTATTGCCAGCAAGCACCCCGTCCCTGATTGTCCGCACAGTCTCGTTTAAAACCGTTTCGCTGTCGGTTGCGGGGAAGTCGTCGAAATTGACGAACGCGCCGCTTGACGCCACGCCTTGAACCTTCTGCTTCAAAAATTCCGATGTGATAAAGCCATCCTCGGAAATCGCCTCACGGCGGGCGCAGTCGCTTATGTTAAAATATGCGTACTCCTTATTTGCCTTAGCCTCGTTACCTGTGCACTCGTACACGTTTTTAATAAGTTCGGGATTCCATGTTGCGGCAAGGGCTTTGTCGGCAGGAAAAAACGTGGCGAACTTATCCGCCGACTTGACCGACGGATTAGAATACAGATGAAAGACCGGAAACTCGTAATTTTCAACCGCGCAGTTTTCGTCGGGCTTTGCGCTTGTGATAAGCCTGACCCGCTGGTGTAACGACATTCTTAAAATGAGTTCTTGGTTTTTTAGCATATTATTCTCCTGCAACGTGCACTATACCCACTATAATTATTCAGATTAATTATATCATTAAGTTATATAAATTACAAATAAATTTTGCAACAAAAACCATTAAATAACATTAAAAGCGGCGCATATAATGCGCCGCTTTTACAAATTTACTGTTGTGGCCAGACACGGTTGGCTTTAAACCAGTCCGTATCCTTTAAAATAACGTCGTTATTAGAACAATAAAGCTTTAACTTTTCACTGTAATAGAAAACGATATTTCCGTTCATGGACTCGAATTTGCCCGCTTTATAGTCGGTTATCAGCGTAGTGCAATATATGTTTTCGGTATACTTTGCAACCCTGTTTATAAACGCCTGGGCGGGAAAAGTATTGTCATTGTTCTGCGTGTATTCGGTAGTGCCGCAACAGCAACAAACCGCCACGTTTTTGGGCTTAATAACGCTTAACAGCTTTTCCGTCGTCGCGGTATAGCTGCCGTGATGTCCGCCCTTGAACAGCTCCACCTCGGGCAGGTCGTTGTTCCTGACTAGGTATTCCTCGCCCTTCTCTTCCAAATCGCCCGTAAACAGATAGTTTTTCGACCTGTCGCCCGACTCGTCGGTCAGCATCATGCAGACGGAATAATCGTTTTCGTCGTTGGTCTTATGGTCGTAGTAATAGTTGTACAGTATGTTTAAAGAAAGCGTTTCCGCATCGTCGAGGAAGTACTGTTTTTTCGCGCCGTCGGTTTCGTACCAGCACTGAGTTGCAGTGTACACCGTTGTTCCCCTGCCCTTAGCATACTCGACCGCATCACAATATTCCTTATATATGTTCGTAGTCGCGTTGGTGCCGCCGAACTGAATAAGCATGCCTATTTCGTACTGATATAAAATACCCGTTTTGCTTCCGCCGTCCGGATTGCCGACGAAGCCCGCTATATGGTCCTGATGCGCGTGGGTTGATATTACGTATTCCAGCACGCCGTCGGTGCAGTATTTATCAACGTAGCTTTTAATGGTTGACGCGCTGTTTTTGCGCGAGCCCGCGTCGATAAGTATTTCGGTATCGCCGCACTTTATAAGCGTGCAATCGCCAGTATATTTGTTCCCCAGTTCGAGAAAATGTATAGAATATTCCGCTACGTCTATTTCCGCCTCCGTCCCCTTATCGGGCTTACCGCTCGGGTCGTCGGGATTATCGGGCTCGACGGGCTTCGGGGGCAGCTTGCTCCCCTCGTCGACTACCGTATGCGTAGCGTCGCAAAAATCGCACTTGGCGGTTTTCGTACCGTCGCTTTCCTCGGTTGCGTCGCCGTTGGAAATGTAGTTGGTAAAGCTATGTTCGTTTTTTGTATCCGCAGCCTCGCGGGTGTCCGTTTCGTCGCAGCCGGTACACTTCGCCGTTTCAGTGCCGTTAGAGGTACACGTCGCATCGTCATTGAAAACGTACGTCAGGAAGCTATGCTCCTTTTTGGTGTCCGCAGCCTCTCGGGTGTCCGTTTCGTCGCAGCCGGTACACTTCGCCGTTTCAGTACCGTTCGAGGTGCATGTAGCATCGTTATTGTAGACGTAGGTTGCATAATTGTGAGCGTGCGGCTCTTTTTTGCCGAACAGACCGTCAAGGTCGCAGGCGCTGCAAAAAACCGAAAGCGAAACCGTAAGCGCAGCTGCCGTAACGGCAAAGCCGCTTTTTTTAAATTTTTTCATTTCCCACCGTTAAAGCGATTTTAATTGCTTCAATATTTTTTCGCGCATGGCGATAAACTTTTCAAGCTTTGCGTGCTCGGCGTCGACAAGCTTTTTAGGCGCCTTGGACAGGAAGCCCTGATTTTGCAGCTTTCCGTCCGCGCGGGCAATTTCTGCCGTGACGTTTTCAAGTTCTGCGGTCAGTCTTGCCTTTTCCTTTTCCAAATCGACGAGCTCGCCCATAGGAATATACAGCGTGCAAATAGGCAGAACCTTGGTAACCGCGTTTTCGCCCGCCTCCGCCGCAGAGGTAATAAAGGTTATTTCCTTTGCGCCCGCAAGCTTTAAAATGCTGTCCTCGTTGACGGTAATAAGCCGTTTGCTGTCCGTCGTGATATAGAGGTGAACCTTCTTGGACGGCGGGCAGTCGACCTCGGTCTTGACTGCGCGCACCGCCTTAATTATATCCATTATACCCGCAAATGCCTGCGCGTCCTTTTTGTAAGCGAGCTTTGCGTTATAACGCGGGAATTCCTTGGTCATTATAGTTCCGTCGGCAGTGGGCAGATTTCTGTAAATCTCGTCGGTGACGAAAGGCGCTATCGGGTGCAGAAGCTTTAAAGCGTTTTCGAGAACGAATATAAGCACCGATACCGCGCCGTTTCTCTTCGCCGCATCCTCAGACCTTAGCACGGGCTTGACAAGCTCGATATACCAGTCGCAGAAATCCGACCACATAAAATCGTAAAGTATCTGGCAGGCTATGCCCAACTCGAATTTGTTCAGCGCAAGCGTCACGTCGCGTATTACCGATTGCAAGCGCGAAATTATCCACTTGTCGGCGGGCGACAGCTTTATTTCCGAAAGCGGTTTTATTTCCGCGCCCTCGGCGTTCATTATTACGAAACGGCTCGCGTTCCAGATTTTGTTCATAAAGTTACGGCACGCCTCGACCTTAGCGTCGGAATAACGCATATCGTTGCCCGGCGCCACGCCCTGCAACAGCGAGAAACGGAGCGCGTCCGCGCCGTATTTTTCTATTACTTCAAGCGGGTCGATGCCGTTGCCGAGGCTTTTAGACATCTTTCTGCCCTGCTCGTCGCGCACAAGTCCGTGGAAAAGCACGTCCCTGAACGGTACCGCGCGCATGTGTTCTATACCCGAAAAAATCATTCGGGCAACCCAGAAGAAAATTATGTCGTAGCCCGTTACCAGCACGTCGCCAGGGTAGAAATATTCGAGGTCGGACGTATCCTCGGGAAAACCGAGAGTCGAGAACGGCCAAAGCGCCGAGGAAAACCAGGTATCGAGAACGTCCTCGTCCTGCGCAATGTTTCCGCTGCCGCAACGCGGACAGACGGTAATATCTACTTTGGAAGCAATCGTGCTGCCGCAGTCGCCGCAGTACCAGACGGGTATCCTGTGCCCCCACCAAAGCTGACGCGAAATGCACCAGTCCTTGACGTTTTCCATCCAGTTGTAATATATTTTAGCGAACCGTTCGGGTACAAACGAAATCTTTTTATAGGTAACCGCGTCGATTGCAGGGCGCGCAAGCTTATCCATTTTGACGAACCACTGTTTGGAAACAAGCGGCTCGACCGTGCTATGGCAGCGGTAGCAGTGCCCGACGCTGTGAACCTGCGGCTTGACGTTTACAAGCAGACCCGCGGATTTAAGCTCTTCGACGACGCGCTTTCTGCATTCGTATCTGTCAAGCCCCTCGTACTTGCCCGCATTGGCGTTCATAGTGCCGTCGTCATTCATAACCCTGACTACAGGCAGGTTGTGCCTGAGCCCGACCTCGAAGTCGTTGGGGTCGTGCGCGGGGGTGATTTTAACGACACCCGTACCGAATTCAGGGTCGGCGTGTTCGTCCGCGACAACGGGAATTAATTTACCCACTATCGGCAGAACGACGTTTTTACCTATCAGGTGCGCATATCTCTTATCTCCGGGATTGACCGCGACGGCAGTATCGCCGAACATTGTTTCCGGGCGGGTAGTGGCAATTTCGAGAAATACGCCGCCGCCCTCCGCCTCGTACTTTATATGCCAGAAATGCCCGTTTTCTTCAGAGTATTCCACCTCGGCATCGGAAAGTGCCGTTTTGCACGCGGGGCACCAGTTTATTATACGATTTCCTCTGTAAATAAGTTTTTTGTTGAACAGGTTTACGAAAACTTCCCTTACCGCCCGCGAGCATTTTTCATCCATAGTAAAGGTAAGGCGCGACCAGTCGCACGACGAGCCGAGCTTTTTAAGCTGCTCTACGATTCTGCCCGCATACTTATCCTTCCATTCCCAGGCGCGCTTTAAAAAGCCCTCGCGTCCGAGGCTTTCTTTGGAAAGTCCCTCTTTTTTCATTTGCTCGACAATCTTTACCTCGGTAGCTATTGCCGCGTGGTCGGTACCCGGAAGCCATAGGGCGCAATAGCCCTGCATACGCTTGAAGCGCACTACCACGTCCTGCATGGTTTCGTCCATTGCGTGCCCCATGTGCAGCTGACCCGTTATGTTGGGCGGCGGCATCATTACCGTAAACGGAATTTTATCGTCGTCGCGCACCGCCTTAAAACAGCCGCGCTCTTCCCAGTCTCTGTAAAGCCTGTCCTCGAATGATGCGGGATTATAAGTCTTTTCCATCATAAACCTCGTAAAGTTGATACTTTTTCATTATAAACCAACGCGCCCGAATTGTCAAATATAACTTCGAGCCGCATAATATGTATTATTAAATTTTTAAGAAGGAGAAAAAAACTTTGAAAAAAATAATCTCGGTAATTACTGCGGCACTCGTCGCGCTGGCGATACCCGTCACGTTCGCGGCGTGCGGCGGCAAAGACAATAAAACGATAAGAATCAACGAGGTTACCCACTCGATATTCTACGCACCCCTCTATCTTGCGGACGCACTCGGATACTTTTCCGACGAGGGCTATGAAATAACATTAACCAACGGCGGCGGCGCGGACGCGACTATGGCTGCCGTTCTGTCGGGCGGCGCAGACGTAGGCTTCTGCGGCCCCGAGGCGGCTATCTACGTAAACAAGGGCGACAGCGACGACTCGCCTAAGGTATTCGGTCAGCTTACCAAGCGCGACGGAAGCTTTTTGGTTGGCAGAACGCCGCAGCCCGACTTTAAGTGGTCTGATTTGAACGGCAAGGAAATTCTTGCAGGCAGAAAGGGCGGCGTGCCCGCAATGACGTTCGAATACGTGGTTAAAAGCGGCAATATAGACTGCACGCTCAACTACGACGTGGCGTTCAATATGATGACCCCCGCATTCGAGAGCGGTATTGCCGACTACTGCACCATGTTCGAGCCTGTGGCGTCCGAATATCAGGCGCAGGGCAAGGGCTATATCGTGGCTTCTGTCGGTCAGGAATCGGGCGAAATCCCCTACACCTGTTTTATGGCGAAGCAGAGCTATATCAACAAAAACGGCGAGGCCGTGGACGCGCTTTTAAAGGCGGTTACGCGGGCGGTCAAATACATCAACGAAACCGACAGCGACACCGTTGCGGGATACCTTACGAAATACTTCGACGGCACAAGCAAAACAAGCATAAAGATGTCGCTTGACAGCTACAAGTCGATTGACGCGTGGGTTACCAATATGGCCATGAAGGAAGCCGCATTCAATAAATTGCAGGACGTTATAGAGCTTGCGGGCGAACTTGACGGACGCGTTAAATTCGGAGACGTAGTTATTACAGACGCCGCGCAAAGGATATACGAAGAAATTTACAAATAATGCTGAAATTCGAAAATATAACTTATACCTATCACACTAAAGAGGGCGAAACCACGGCGGTAAAGGACTTGACCTTTACCGTCGAGGACGGACAGTTCGTTTCGGTAATCGGTCCGTCGGGGTGCGGCAAAACAACAATACTTTCGCTTGCTGCGGGAATTTTGGCGCCTTCCTCGGGCGAGGTGAAACGCGGTGGCGGCGAATTCGGATATATGCTGCAACGCGACGCGCTGTTCCCCTGGCGCAGCGTCGAGCAGAATATCTTTTTGCCGTTGGAAGTAAAAAAACGCAACACCCCCGAAATGCGGCAAAAGGCAGTTGCGCTTGCCGAAAAATACGGTTTGAAGGACTTTTTGAAAAAGAGCCCCAACCAGCTTTCGGGCGGTATGCGGCAGCGCGTCGCGCTGATACGCACGCTTGCGGCAGAGCCCGATATGCTTATGCTTGGCGAGCCGTTTTCCGCACTGGACTACCAGACCCGGCTTGAAGTATGCGATGACGTTCAAAGCATAATAAAGGGCGAGAAAAAGACCGCGCTGCTTGTAACGCACGATATTTCCGAAGCCATCGCGCTTTCAGACAAGGTTGTCGTGCTGTCCGCGCGCCCCGCAAGGGTCGTTGCCGAGCATAAAATAGCGTTCGGCGACGGCAGCCCCAAAAAGCGCAGAGAATGTCCCGAATTTTCGCAGACATTCGAAATACTTAGAAAAGAACTCGGCATTTGACCGCCCTGCCGCGCGCGGCGGGCGATAAGGAAATACCTATGAAAAACAAAAAAGACAACAATTTCTCGCGCGAGCACCTCGCGTATCTGAGAAAGGAAAGAAACAAAAAAATTGTAATTACCGTATCGAGAATACTCATTCTCGTTGCGATACTCGGAATATGGGAGCTATGCGCGCAGGTGAAGCTGATTGACCCGTTCATAACCAGCTCGCCCTCGCGCGTGGTGAAAACCATAGGCGATTTGATAAAAAACGGAACTCTGTTTTACCATATCGGAATAACTCTAGGCGAGACGATTGCAGGCTTTGCAATAGCCGTGGTGCTCGGTTATTCAATAGCCGTGCTGCTTTGGGCGAGCGACAGCGCAATGAAAATACTCGAACCGTATATCGTGGTTTTGAATTCGCTGCCGAAAATTGCGTTGGGTCCGCTGATAATAATATGGATAGGCACGGGCTACACGGCGATAATTTTTATGACCGTAATCGTTTCGATTATAGTTTGTATAATGAACTCGCTTGCAGGCTTTATCGCGGTTGACAGAACCAAGCTTTTGCTTATGCGTTCTATGGGTGCAGGCAAGGTGACGACGCTGCGCAAGCTGATTATGCCCGCCTCCCTCCCCGCGCTTATGAACACGCTGAAAGTCGCCGTAGGGCTTGCCTGGATAGGCTCGATAATGGGCGAATACATCGTTTCCAAAGCAGGGCTGGGCTACCTGATAGTTTACGGCGGGCAGGTTTTCAAGCTTGACCTTGTTATGACGGCGACGTTTATCCTCTGCCTGCTTGCAGGCGGAATGTACGGCATAATAGCCATAATCGAAAAACGCTTCAACAAATAAATTGCCCGCGCGTTCTTATGAACGCGCGGGTTAAATTTTTAATCTATTAAACATAATAAATAATCTGTTGATATGTCAAAAAACTCAGCTAAATTAATTAACACATCAATACTTAATTTTGATGTCCCCTTTTCATATTGACAAACCGTATTTGTCGCTACCCCTATTGCATTAGCCAAATCAGCTTGTTTAATATGTTGTGCTACTCTCAATTCTTTAATTCTTTTACCTATATCTACCATATTAATTTCTTTCATACAGATATTTTACTACATTTGTATAAAAATAGTTGACATTTCTGTATTACAGAATTATTATAAATATATCTGTAATACAGAAATTGGTTTTAGGAGTTACAAAATGGAAAATTCGCTTATTTACGACCTGCTTTTAATGGACAAGCTTGGACCGTACCGCGAAGAATTAAGAAAGGTTGAGGACTACTTTTTTAAACAAAAGCAGCAATCGCAGCAACAGTTAGAGCAGACGTTGAACGGGGAACAGTTAAAACTTTTAAATGATTTTATGCACTATTGCGAGTTGCACGAGGAGGGTATTAGTTTTCAGGTAGAAACAAGGGCGTTGAACTTCGGCATAAAAATAGGCGTACAGCTACAAAATTCAATAAAGGATTTATACAAATATTTCGACGAAGAAAACGATTACGAATAAAAAGCCGCGCACGGCTGTTTGCCGTGCGCAGTTTATTGTCATTTATTTAAAGCTTTAATAAGCGCGGGCAAAGTATACCTTGCTTTGCGCCTTTTTGCCGCATACGGCGCATTTTTCCGCCGTATCGTCCGAAATCACCCTTGCAGTGGCGGCGGTTTCCGCCTTAATTTTATCCTCGCACTCGCGGCAGCCGCACCAGCCCGCTTTTACGAAATTGCCGTTCTCGACGCCCTCTAAAATTCCCGCAAGGCTGTCCGCATCTACCACGTGCTTGTCGCGCCGTACGCGCGCCGCTTCGAGCATATCCTTTTGAACGGTATTCAAAAGACCGATTACCTCTTCCGCAATTCCTTCGAGAGAGTATTCCTCTTTTACGAGAGTGTCGCGGCGGAAAATAAGCGCTTTGCCCGCCTCTATATCGCGCGGTCCCAACTCAATCCTCAAAGGTACGCCTTTAAGCTCCCACTCGTTGAACTTCCAGCCGGGGCTTGCGTCGGTTTCGTCAAGCGCCACCCTTACTCCCGCCTTTTCAAGAAGGGCCTTAACCTCGGCACACTTTTCAAGCACGCCGCCCTTCTTCGCCGCAATGGGTACTATTACAACCTGCGTGGGTGCAACTTTCGGAGGCAATAACAGACCGCGTTCGTCGCCGTGCGCCATTATCAGTGCGCCTATAAGGCGTGTAGATACCCCCCAGCTTGAAGTATATACAAGCTTTTGCGCGCCGTCCTTATCGAGAAATTTTATATCAAAAGCCTTTGCAAAGTTCTGACCGAGGAAATGCGAGGTTCCCGCCTGCAAGCTTTTGCCGTCCTTCATCATTGCTTCCATACCGTATGTCGCGACTGCGCCCGCAAATTTTTCTTTCTCGGTCTTTTTGCCGCATATTACGGGAATTGCAAGGCAGTTTTCGGCAAATTCCTTATACACGCCGAGCATTCTCATAGTTTC